>DATAOM010000439.1:0-3982 GCA_036265775.1 Ktedonobacterales bacterium
CGCTGCGCGATCTCACGAGGGCAGTCATCGCTTTGCTGGAAGGCGCATGGCGTTTCCAGTTCAGCCAGTTCTTTGAGCCAAGAGAGCATCACTTGACTCTTATCCGCCGAGATAGCAGAGTCACGATACGCATTCGCCGCTACAGAAGTGAGGAACAATTTCGGAGCCCCAAAGATCACGGTAAGAGATACCTGATTGCGGAAGGGAATCTACATGACCTGGCAAGGGCCGTCATGGGTCAGTTGGATGAGCTTTACGCAACGCTTGGATCAGAAGAGTATGCCAAGCGGTGGGTAGACTCTTGTTTCCCGCTTGCTGAGCGCGACCGCCTTGGCGCTCTTCTGGCCGAAACGTAATTGATTGATGGGTACGGTTGTCACGGCGCCAATATGCACATACATGCACGTGATCTGCGCCTGAGTGACCAGTGGAGGAGCGTCATGGACCTGCCCGCCCTCTTGAGCCTGATTTCCACTGTAGCTGTCGTCGTCGGCCTGGTCTTCGCCAGTTTGCAGGTGCGCGCGGCCCAACAACAACGCGTGCGCGACTCCGGACTCCAACTAGCGCGTTCTTTTCAGACCTTCGAGTTCATGAAGGCCACGCGCCTGATAATGAGCCTTCCCGATGGGATGTCAAAGCAGGCGCTCGCCGACCGGTTGAGAGACCAGGACGATCTGCTATGGTTGTGGACAGGGACCATGGAGTCTCTTGGTATTCTGGTCTTCCATCATGAGCTCGACTTGGAGTTGGTAGACGAGTTCTTCAGCGGTCTGATTGTGGTCGGATGGCGCAAGCTCAGTCGCTGGGTGGCTGATTTCCGGGAGGAAACGCAGCGCCCGACTATGGGCGAGTGGTTTGAGTGGTTGGCAGATCGGATGCAGGAAAGAGAGGCGGCTGTGGCTCCTGTGCCTGCGCAAATCGCACACCGTGACTGGCAGGCGCCATATAGCAACGATGGCCACACGTCGACGCCCGGAAAGGCCTTGCGCGGCGAACCGCCGCTTGTAAACTGATCAGGCGTCACAATGGCGTATTCTGGGAACTATCGCAAGGCGGCGCGCTGGAGGGCGAACAACTCCTGGAGTCCGCCCTCGGCCAGTGCAAGCAGCTCGTCAAGTTGCTGGCGAGTGAACGGCTGGCCCTCGGCGGTGGCCTGCGCCTCGATGATGGCGTCCGCGTCGGTCATCACGATGTTGGCGTCTACTTCGGCGTGCGAGTCCTCGGCATAGTTGAGGTCGAGCAGCGCCACACCGTCCACAATGCCCACGCTGACGGCGGCGACGCCAAGCTTCACGGGGTCGGCGCGCAGGTCGCCGCGCTCGGTCAGGCGCATCGTCGCGCGCTTGAGCGCCACCCACGCGCCGGTGATCGCCGCTGTGCGCGTCCCGCCGTCGGCCTGCAGCACGTCGCAATCGAGGATGATAGTGCGCTCGCCAATTGCCTTCATATCCAGCGAGGCGCGCAACGATCGCCCGATCAGCCGCTGGATCTCGTGCGTGCGCCCGCCGATCTTACCGGCGACGGATTCGCGCGCGGAGCGGCTCGATCCGGCGCGTGGGAGCATTGCATACTCCGCCGTCACCCAGCCCTGTCCGCGCCCCACCAGCCAGCCTGGAACGCGGTCCTCAATCGTCGCCGCGCAGAGGACGCGCGTATCGCCGAACTCAATCAGCGCCGAGCCTTCAGCGTGGCGCAGGTAGTCCGGTGTGATGCGCACAGGGCGCAGAGCGTTCGCCTCCCGGCCGTCGATACGCGCCATGTGGATGTCCCTCCCAGGACAGATGCGGTCTTGGACCCGCCTAGTATTGCTGGATCAGGTCAAGCGCCCCCGAGGGATGAACCTGCCAGGTCCAATCATACGTGTATTTGCCGTTATCAGGATCCATCCAAACGAGGGAGAAGTGTACAATATACCCGTCCTCCGCTCGTCCGGCAGGCTTCGACTCAGTCGTCGCCGCGCCAGGATACGGGCCAATCCAGTTTGCGGCAGTCTTCTGCAGAAACCAAAAACCCTGATCGATATGACCAGAGTAGAGTGGAAAATCTGTGGGCGAGAGCACAGGAATCTTCAAGGGGTCCTTGGCGTCGAGGTTCCGCAGGACAGCGCGCTCGCTCAGCACATCGCGGGCGAGAATGATGGCTGTGCTGGATGTCATCGCTGTCTTTCCGGCGACGCCATCCTGCGCCACGATAATGACACCATGGTCGGCGGGGAGATAGAGCCGGTTGCGCGCTGTATCTACCGGGATCGGCGTCGTGGAACGCCAGGGCGCGCTGAGGGGCAGGCTTGCCAGTGTCGCGCCGCTTGCCGCGACGGTAATGCGCTCGCTATTGGCGGTCACCATATAACGGTGTCCAAGAGAGGTATTCTCGCCCAGCGCCAGCGCGTTCGTTAGTTTTGTGTCGCGTGTCAGCGGCGCGGGCTGGGGGGATTGGCTCGCGCTGATGTTGGAGATAGCGTCAAGCGCGATCTGCCACGTCGCGCCATCCGCGCCGAAGAAGAAGAGCGTCTGCGATGCGGCGTCTGTGGGGCCGAGCCTGATCCCCGCAGGTAATGAGTACTGCCCTACGGGCTGAAGCGTTTGCGCGGCGAAGCTCGCGAGCGTCGAAACTCCGTCCGCCGTCGAGCGCAATTGGAGATACAGGCGATCGTGCGCGCTGTCGAGCACTGGTCCATCGACGAATGTGGCGGAGGGCAGCGCTCGAGTCGCTTTTACCGAGCCATTGTGCGCATCTACCAGGATCACATGCTCTGTATCGGTCACAGCGAGGGAGCCATGCTCGGTGTCGAGCGCCGCGCCGCCGGTCGAGCCAGCGCCGAAGTCACGAGGCAGATCGTACCCACCAACCCGCGCGCCGTTCTGCGTTGAGAAGATCACTACGCTGCTTGATGTGACCGCATAGGCGAGATGCGCCGACGAGTCCACGAGCAGCGATCCGGCGCTGGCGGCGTCGCGCGCATCGCCTGTGAGCGGCGTGGTCGCGAGGGTCGCGCCCGATGCGCCATCGAGAACCATCAGCGCGTTGGGAGGAGCGGGCGTGGGGCACAGACCGACTGGCGGGCATGTCGTGTCGCTGGAACGCGCCAGCGTGACCAGCCTTCCTGATCCGCTATCAACGGCAAAGAGCGCCGCTCCAGCCTGAGGCTGAATTATCGCGGTCACTCGCATTGGCGGGACGCTCGGCGCCGATCTGCCCAGTTCCGCCTGCTGCGCGCTCGTCATGAGAAAACGGCCCACGAAGGTGGCAACGACGACCACCGTCACGAGCGCGATCGTCGCGGCGGCCCATGGCCAGACAGGTCCGTTCGCGCGATCACTCGCTCTGGTCGGCGGGTCGGCGGATGGACGAGCGAGCATCGTTGAGCGCCCCTGGTTGCGGAGTTGGAGATGAGGAGGTGAACGCATAGCGCTTCTTCAGCGGCGCGTACGCCCTGCTACTATGCAGGAGAGCCGGCCATTTTGTCAACAACGTCCCTGATCGGGCGCCGACTCGCGCTCTTCTCAGGCCGCCGTATGCTCTCAGATAGAGATACGCTCGACAGGGAGGTCGAGGGGAAAAAAGAGTACAATGCAGCGCGCGCCGACACCCAGGGAACTGGAACGGCGCAAGGAGAGAAGGCATGTCAGAAGAAGTGGTGGATGCGCAGGCGTACGCAAGCGCGCTCAATGAGATGCGACAGGAAAAAGACGAGTATTTCGGCTCGGAGCCGGACTCGCCGATACCTGCGGAAGAGCAGGCCAACTTCGCCAGGTTACAGTATTATCCGCCGAGCCTGGCGTACCGTGTCCAGGCGCGGGTTATTCCGTTCGAGCATGCCGAGACCGTCCAGATGCCCACGACGACCGGCCACATCCGGCCACAATTGCGCTATGCCGAGCTGCGCTTCAGCGTCAATGGGGAGGACTTGCATCTGACCGGCTACCTCGATCCGCATTACGCCGAGCATCATCACGGCCACGAGCACGGCGTCGAGCTGTTC
>DATAOM010000440.1:0-3233 GCA_036265775.1 Ktedonobacterales bacterium
CCCGTTGCCTGGCAAGATGGCTCATGATGGCGACAATGACCGCGACTCCCAGGCCAGCGGCAAGCGCTATCACGACTCGCTCTGGACTGAGGATAGCCTGCGCGTCGGTCAAGACATCGAACGAGCGGCCCTGGAACACGATGACATGTTCCACGAGATACGCAACAGGCGCGGCGACGAAGAAAGCAAATAGACCATTGATGCCAAACCGCGTGCGTTCAGCGTCAACAATGGCTTCGATCTTCATCTGGTCGAGACGCTGCGCCATATCATCGAGATCTGGAGGCTCTGGCTCAGCTACACTCGGCGCGATGACGACCTGCTGTTGCTCGAATTGTGGCGCTGGGCGGCTCTGTGCGGTCCAGTTCTCCATCGCCTGTCTCTCTAAATCAGTCTCAGAGGCCGCCAAAGCTAGGAGCTATCTAGAAGAGAGCCCCGATAGCTTAGTGGTCATGAGTATAGCATACCGGCGATGCGAACCCATTGGCGCCGAATACGATAAAGCCTCTGCTCTACCGCAGAAAATATCTGCCGAAGAATCAGCAATGGAGTGGATTGCGCGCTTAGACGCTGCCGTTCAGGCGGCGCCCATCGCACGGGGGCGGTCGCTCGCGCCCAGCGACTGGCTCTGGCCCTCAAGCGACTGCGTATTTGCGCCGTTTGACGCGCCCTGACGAAGTGGCAGGATGCCGTACTGCGCCTTGAGCGTCAGGATACGCCGCACCGACTGGTCAATGCGATCCAGGCTGATGCGTCCGGAGTTGACCGCGTCGCGCAGGCCGTTGAGCACGTCATTCATCGTCGCGGGATTCCATGGCCCCTCCAGCAGGTCGTCGCCAGCCAGCACGGCCAGCACCGACGCCTCTGGCAACGAGTAGCGTAGGCTGACGCCCTTCATCCAGAGGTTGTCGGTGATAATGACGCCCTGGTAGCCCATCTGGTCGCGCAGAACGCCCTGCACCAGCTTGGGCGAGAGCGAGGATGGCATATCTGGATCAATCGCGTTGACCAGCACGTGCGTCACCATGATCATGCCGGGGTTCTTCGCCTGCAGATCGCGGAAAGTGGCGAAATCAGTAGATTCAAGGTCTGCGAGGCTGCGCGTGACCGTCGGCAGGGTCTTGTGCGGGTCCAGCGCGACACTGCCAATGCCCGGCCAGTGCTTGAGCGTGCCGATGATCCCATTTTGCTGCAAGCCATCCAGGAATGCGCCAGCGAAGGAATTCACCGTATCGGCGGTTGTGCCGAATGGGCGAGGGCCGATTATCGGGTTCGGGATCGTGCGCACGTCCACGTCCGGGGCGAGATCGACGTTGATGCCATACGACTTCAACTCGGCGGCGGCGCGGGCGCCAGCAGCGCCCGCCTTACTAGGGTCTCCGGTCGAGCCGAGATACTTCGCGGACGGCAGCGGCGGCTCGAAGCCCATGCTGCCGAGGCGATCGACGTTGCCGCCCTCCTCGTCCATCGTGATGAACATCGGAATCGACGAGTGCGCCTGCGTGTCGCGGATGAGCGCTCGGAGCTGATCCGGCGTCTGCATGTTCTTGGCGTAGATAATGAGCGCGCCTGCGTGCTGCTGCTCAACCATCGTCTTGATGTCGCCGCTATAGGACTGTGAGTATGTCTCGACCATCACCATCTGGCCGAGCTTCTCGTCGAGCGACATCTGCGCCATGTACGCCTCTACCGTCGCCTGGATCGGCGAGACTGGCGTGGGCGTGACCTCGGCGGCGGGATCACGTGTCGGCGTGGGCGTGGTGGCGCCGGGTGTGTGCGCGGCGAACGGCTTCTCCATCGCCCAGGCGCGCGCGCGCTGGCCCAGCGGCCCAGCGGCGCAGATCACCAACGCAATCAGGCTGACGGCAATCACTAGCGGAAGGAGCCGCCTCGTCCATGACGTATGCTCACCCGCGCGCTGCCGTCCGTACGGCCACTCGAACGGCCAGTCGCCGTCGCCACGTCCTCGCCACATGATCCTTCTCCTGGAGAGCCTGTATGTAGATAGTATAACGCCCCAAAGGAATAAGACGAGCACGGCATGGCAAAGCCACAGAGCACTCTATTCATGGGCGGCTGACAGCGCCTGGCTTGCGGCTGCCTAGGTCAGGCTCAGATCTTGCCAGGATTTGTGACGCCTTGCCTGTCTACGCCGCGATAGGAGGCCGCTCAGTCCCAGGTCAGCGTATCGACCTTCCAGGAGCCGTCGGCGTGACTTGCGCCGAAGGTGATCGCGGCGCGGCGGGTGGTCTTGTCCTTCGCGGTGATCTGCATCACGCCCTCATAGCTCGCGTTGTCGCCATTCAGCCGGAAGGCCCCTGCATCGATCGAGCAGCCCGTCCACGACTCGCCTTTGAAGCCTGCCACGAGCCGCGCGCCCGCAGTGTTGAGCCAGTAGCCCACTGTCACCTGCGTCACCAGGTCACCACTGTTATTGCTGGCCAGATCGGCGCAATAGCGCCGCCCGTTGACAAGCGCGCCGACGTCGGTCCCCTGAAGTTCGCTGGCGACACTCTTCACCTTCCAGACGCCATTCGCGTTGACCAGCGCGATGTCGCCGCGTAGCTTCCCGAGCTTCGCCCGCGTGATGCTGAAGGACATTGTCGCGGCGCTCTCGCCTGCCGAGGAATCCACCGTTACCGGCGCGCAAGCGCGGACTGTCCCGTCGATCTGATCGCTCCACTGGCCTATCTGCTCGTAGTCCGCCGAGTTGAGGCCGCCACGCAGGTCGTCGGTCAGCGCGGTATAGATATCGGCGTAGCGCTGCGCCTGGAGCTCGGCGCAGAAGTTATTGGCGGCGACGAGCGCGTCCAGGCTCACGCCGAGCAGCGTTGGATCGAGCGAAGAGACGCGCCAGGCGTTTTGCTCGTGCGTCAGTCCAACCTTGCCGCGCATCGTTCCCAGCCCCGCGCGTGTCAGCGAGGCGTCAACGGTCGCGGAGTTGACGCCAATCTGCACCGCAGTGTCGGCTATTGCCGGGCATGCGGTGACATGCCCCTCGATGCGGTCGAGCGTGGCGCCTGCGGTAGTGAACTGCGTAAATGAGACGCGATTGCGTGTCCCAGAGCCGAGCAGGTTGTACGCCTGCGAATATTTATCTCCGCGCAGGGCGGAACAGAACTGCGTGACGGCTCCGATGGGCGAGCCGTTCTGCTGCGCCGTCACCCAGGCGTAGGCCATGACGCCGGCAATGGCGACGACGACCGTGAGCGCCACCAAGCGCAGCGCGCGCG
>DATAOM010000441.1:0-8017 GCA_036265775.1 Ktedonobacterales bacterium
CTCCAGCGCCAGCTCGCAGTAGCGCGCGTTCCCGGTCGCATCATAGAGCGCCTCCAGTCCCTCGGCCATAGAGGAGATATCGAAGACGCACTGGTGGTCGTCGCCGGTTGGATACAGATGAGTGAAGCCGGAGCGGATCACTGGCTCGACGAGATTGGCGACGGTCGCCTCGCAGGCGGCGAGATAGTCGGCGCGCCCCAGCAGCCGCCCGGCGCGTGCGACGGCCTCGAGTTGGTGATAGTCGTACATCCAGACATGGTCCTGGCCGCTGACAGTACGGAAGTAGTCAGGACCGCTCGCAATAATGGTCTCGCAGAGATCCTCGATCCAGACACGCAATCCCAGATCATCTGAGCGTGTCTCGAAGACATCCATCACGGCCAGCGCGTGGTTGGCGTTGGTTGATAAATAGGGCGACGCCGGAAGAGCCGTGCTATAGAAGCGGCGCAGGGCGTCGCGGTTCTTGAGGACACGCCACGCCATGGCAAAGGCGCGCAGCGACCGCATCGTCCACGGCGCGCCGCCCGGAAATGAGGTCTCGCCGGCGTCGTTGCGCGTCCCGTCCTTGTCCAGGATGAAGTTCAGCATGCGGTGGTCATCACGCCGCTGCATATGCGCAAGAAACCGCAGCCAGGCTGTCGCCAGATCGCGCGCGGTCTCCGAGCCAGTCATCTCGAAGACACGCAGCCCCAGCACGGCGGCGCGGGCGACGTCATCCACACAGGCGATGCCCTCGATGCCACGGTCGCGCGCCAGAATCGTCTCGAGCGCTGGAGACATCGCGTGCAGTCCCACACGAGCGCGCCGTCCCGCCGGTTCGGCGTAGACATAGACATATGCGGCAGGACGCTCAGTTCGCGGAAGGTAGCCGGTCAACCGGCGCAGGTGGCGTAGGACGCCAGGGAGGCGTCGCAGTTCAGCGAGCGGTGGAGACGCGGCGGGAATGATCCCGCTGATGACGTCTTCTCCGATGGGGGGATATGTTGGATACGCGGCGGCGCTCGCCATTGGGCGTCTCCTGTTCTGGGCGGCGGATCTGGTCTTTGACGTGGTCCGTTGTGGTCCGGTTGGGAGGCGTGGTGTAGCCGGGGTATCCTTCCTAGTCGGCTCTCTTCATCACGGCTCGACGTGTTTTTGCGCGCTCCTTGCGTCTCTGCTGTTTACGAATGCTTTATACCACATTTCGGCATAGCATAGGAAAATAAGGTAGCGACCATCCATGTGCGCGCAGAGATGGAACGAGACATAAAAGCGAAAAATTGCATAAATCAGAGCCAGTGAACGCGCTTGAAGTAATACCAAAGCGCGAGACTGACGGCGGCCATCAGGGCGAGCGCATAGAGATAGCCAAAGCCCCAGTGCAGCTCAGGGATATTGACGAAGTTCATGCCATAGATGCCGGCGATGAGCGAAGCCGACATCAGGATGATCGTGACCGAGGTCAGCGTGCGCATCACCACGTTGAGGTCGTTCGAGGCGATGGCCAGACTGGCGTCCATCGTGCTGGTGAGCTGGTCGCGGTAGAGATCGAGCGTGTCGCTCACGCGGGCGATGTGGTCGTAGACATCGCGGAAGTAGACGAGCGTGTGCTGGTTGAAGACGGGGCTGTCGCGGTTGGTGAGCACGTTGAGCACATCACGCTCCGGCGAGATGATGCGCCGCAACTCTAGAAACGTGCGCTTGAGCGAGAGCAGATCGTAAGTGAAGGTGCGCGAACGCGTCCGGCTGGCGAAGATACGCTCGTCCAGGTCCTCAGCGCGCTCGACAAGCGCGTCGAGGGTGGGGAAATACTGATCGACGATGCTATCCAGCAGCGAGTAGAGCAGGATGCCCGCGCCCCACTCCGCCTGTTGCTCGTTGCGCTTCCAGCGACGTTCCGCTTCGTCCAGCGCGGGAATCGGATCGTCGTGGACGGTCAGCAGGTAGTGTTTGCCGACGAAGACGCGCAGTTCCTGCGTCTTGACACTGCCATCGCTCTCGATGCTCGCGCCGCCAGCCGCCGCGGCGTTTCCGTTCGTCGCACCAACCGGTTGCGTGAGCGCGTAGAAGACGAGGAAGAAGAAGCCGTCGTACTCCTCGATCTTGGGTCGCTGATGTCCGGTCAGGGCGTCTTCCACCGCCAGAGGGTGGAGGTGTAGCCGCTCGGCGAGATGCGCCATCTCCTCGGCGCTGGGACGCGAGAGGTCCAGCCAGATATGCACAGTGTCGTCGTTGGCGGCGTGGCGCAGGCCTTCGGGATCGTCAATAGCGAAGAAGGTATGGGTGGCGGTGTCGCAGGCGACGGCTTTGCGCGCCGAGGGCAGGCGCTCGAGGAGCGCGCTCCCCGGCGTCTTTTCCGCCGCGACGGTCGTATGATCTTCTACCGTCTGGGCGTCGGTTGTATTCGCCTGATCCATCGCATCCATGACGTCGCTCCAGCGTCCTCCAGCGTCGTTCCGGTTCTGCCGCCTCTTTTCAGTATAGCGCACGTATCGCGCAAGGCGCGTCCGCCGGCGCGGCGCACAGACCGCACAGACTAGGCGAAAGTGAGCGAAAATGGTCTTGCGCTCGTTTGTAGCTATGCAGGGGACGAATCAGCGCGCGTATTGTCTGTGAGGGGGATCGTCAGCATGGCTCGTGTACTCAGCGCAACGCGCTACGTGGTGCTCCTGGGTGTGATCGCCTGCGCGCTCGGCGCGCTGCTCTGCTTTATTGGCGCGCTGGCGCAGCTCGCGCTCGTGGCGACGCAGGCGCTCTCCGGTCTGGACACCTCCAGCGAGATCAAGGCGCTCGCCGTCAACGAGGTCTTCCTGGCGGACGTCAGCCTGATCGCGACGGCACTCTTTCTCGTGGCGGTGGGCCTCTACGAGCTATTCATCAGCAAGATCGATTTCCCAGTGGGCGTCACCGTCGTCTCATTGGACGATCTGAAGGATAAACTGCTCGGCGTGATCGTCGTGGCGCTGGCGGTCACATTTTTGGCGCAGATCACGACCTGGGACGGCAAGACGGACCTGCTCTCCTACGGCGTCTCGATCGCGCTGGTCGTGCTGGCGCTGGGCGCATTTACCTATTTCCGTCGCGACAAGACCTCTGACAAGAACGGCGCTGAGAACGTCGAAACTCCCTCGCCTGCGCCCGACACGCGCGAGTCCTGAGCGGCCGACTTATCCACATCAAGTGGATAATCCTGTGGATAACCTGTACATGCGTCGGCTTTGCACAAATAGTCCGTAAATGAGCCGACTTTTTGCGCAGAATCGGTACTTGCACAAATAGCCGGTCAGCCGGGGTTAGCGCCAATTGCAAGAGACGTTGAGGGGTAAGAACACCGCCCCAAAACTCTTGAAGGTAATGAAGGCGACCGTTCCCCAACCGCGTATGATATCCACTGGGGACTAGCGCGCGTGGGTGGTCAATCGGTCGGGAAGCCTGCCGTTGGCGGCAATCGTGGCGCTCTTGCGCTGATTGAACCGTGCTATCTTGATGTCATTTTGCGCGTGCGCCTGCGCGTCGTCCCATACCCGCTTCAATCGCGCGATGGCCTGTTCAACTTCCTCGCGCCCAAGGGCCTGCGTCCCAGGCGCCCCGTAGTCCTGCCATAGCTCGCTTTGCATGATCGCGCTCCGTTCTCTTCACGCCTGATACTGATAGTGACGTTAGCCTGTAACCCCCTTTTACCCTGATAAGGTTGCAAGGGAAGGACAGGCTAAGGCACCACACTAGCGGGAGATCCGACGTGGCTGACAGCAGACTGGAACGGGCGTCACGAGGAGCTGGCATCCTTACCTGCTCGATCCGCATCCCTGCGGGAGACTCGTGACCTGGATGAATTCAGACGAAAGATGAACAGGTGACTGCGCGTCTCTCGTCCCGATCCACTGATCGCAGGGTAACCCACGCACATATGGGTGGGGAATACGGGATCTCCGTAGGCGAGCTTCCTAAAGCCCGTAGATCGGAATACGGGTTATGTGGCAATCCGAAGGGGCGTCGGTCCCATGGCGATATGGGGCGCTGGTAAACAAATGGTCAGCGTGGCGCAGCGCTCTAGCATCACGTCGCGCACAACAACGCTTGTCCTCTGCTATTGCCGGTGGTAGCGTGAGCGCCATTCTCTCCAGAGGCTGGGAGGGAGCAGGCTAGGCATGAGAGACCGTCGTGGTCTGCACGTTCGCCCCCCACGAGCCTGGCTGGCCACCGACGGGAATCGCCCAGAGGATGCCCGCGCCACCAGCGGCGTTGGGCGCGTAGCGCAGGAGCGCCGTCGCGGTCTGCCCTAGCGCCGTCCACGTCCCACTGACTGGATCGAGCAGCAGCAGAGTCATCGTACGCTCAGAGTCCATAACGGCGATGACAAACCTGCCGTCGTCGCGCTTGAAGACCACCTGCCAGATCAGCAAGCGTAACTCGTCGGACAGGTCGCCGGGACTCATCATCGCCGTGGCGCGATGGAAGCGGCTCCAGGTCTGGCCGCCGTCCGCTGTGCAGCGCACAGTGAGCGGCGCTGAGTTATCAACAGGGGTGATCGCGCAGAGGCTCCAGCTTCCCGTTGGCCGCGCGAAACCGCCGCTCGCCACACCAAGATCAGCCTCCTGATCGCCAATCAGTGTCCAGTTTGCGCCCTGGTCGGTCGAGCGCCAGAACTGGAGTGGGAAGTTTCCAGAGTTTTTGGGACGAACCATGGCGACGAGCGCGCCCGTCACGTCGTCCAGCCAGAAATCGCTGACCACCAGCCCACGCGCCAGTAATGGTTTGTCGATGCGCTGCCAGCTCTGCATGTTATCCACACTCGTCGCCAGGCGGATGTCGTCGGGCTGGTCGCGCGGAGAAATATCGCGCAGGGCGAACTTGATCTTTTGCCGTGTAATGAGCTTTTGATAGTACGTTCCCTCGGCGTCGGCGACCGGCTCCCAGGTCAGCCCACGATCGTAGGTGGCGAAGTGGGCGATGTGGTCAGCCACGCCGGCGAAGAACGCGCCATAGCTCACCGAGGCGACCGCGATGGCTGGCTCGCCCTCATCCAGCAGAAGCGCGCAACTGAGCAGGTCGCTGCGGGTGATCGGCAACGCCCCCACGCGCGTCCAGGTGACCGCGCGGTCGTCCGTGCGCCAGACCGCCGGGCGCGTCCCACCACTGACAGAAGTGAGCAGGCAGGTATAGGCGATACGGCCGTCGCTGGGCGCCACAGCGAGCGTTGGCTGCTGCGGCTGCGTGGCGAAATCCGCCGGGAAGCTGCCCGCGCGCCAGTCGAGAGATGGCGTTAGGGAAGGAGCCGCGGTCGCCGTCGCGCTGGCCTGGCGGGTGAAGATATCCGACGGCGCGCCTGGTGGACGGATAGTGGAGAAGAGGGTCAGGAAGCTCACCGCGATCAGGGCGACGGCGGCGACCGCGCCGATAGCGCTCACCACCGCGCCTGCGGTAAACGTGCGCGTGTTCATACCAAACAGCAGGCTGGCGCGACCAGGTCCGCCCACCATGCGCGCTTCGAGACGCCGCCAGAGCAGGGGATCGGGATTAGGAGTCCGCTGCCGTCGCATCGCAGCGCCGAATGACTCCATCGCCGCCAGACGCCGCTGGCAACTCGGGCAACCTGGCGTGTGCGCATCCAGACGTCGGGCCGTTGCGGCGTCGCGCAGGAAGCCATCGCGCCAGAACGCAAGCGTCTCGTCGCCGATGGCCTCGGCGCAGACTGGCGTTCCCGCCGCGCTCATAATCCAGCCTCCTGCCGTTCGTAGCGGGCGCGAAACGCCTCGCGCGCGCGAAACAGCAGCATCTTCGCCGCCGGCGTCGAGACGCCCAGCGCCTGGGCGAGCTGGTCACCGGTGAGGCCGTACGCCTCGCGTAGAATCAGCGCTGCGCGCTGGCGGGGAGTCAGCTCGGCGAGGACGCCACGCACCGCATCGCGCACGGCAAAGCGCCACGACGGGTCGCTGGTCGCGGGATCAATGCTCTCGTCGAGCGGAAGCGCGCCGCCCACCGGCCCCTTGCGCCGGCGCAGATGGTTAAGCGCGAGGTTCGTCGCCACGCGCAGCAGCCAGGCCTCCGGGCGATCGTAGAAACGGATGCGCTCAAACTGCCGCCAGGCGCGCAGAAATGTCTCCTGGCAGAGATCGTTCGCCGCCTCCTCCTCGCCCGTCATGCGCCAGAGATAAGCGAAGATGGCGCGGTGGCGCGCCGAGAAAAACGCCTCGAAGCTCTCACGCTCGCCAGTGAGCGGATTAGAGAGTGGATCGGTCGCGCTGGCGGGAAGGGCGTCCTGGGCGGCGCTGTCATCATCATTTCGGGGCGTCTCACTCTCCTGCGTATCGTGCGAGACGGGAAGCTGTCCCCACAGCGGATCGGCCAGGCGCGAAGGGAATCGCCATGTCATCGCCATCGAGACATCCTCCATCAACGCAGGTTGTTCAGCCAGCGCGGCAAAGAACACAAAGATCACGCGGAGGTCATCGAACGGAAGTCAGAGCAAACTGGAGAGCATGAATGCGTCTGCTTATGTACACTCATGAGAGCCGCCAAAGTAACGGCGAGTGTTCCACAAGGTGTGGAAAATGGTTGTGGATAGGATGTGAAAAGCTGTGGATGAGCGAGGATCGTGCGACGAACGATCCACAATCGTCGTGGAGAAGTGCGTGGAGGACGGTGGATGGATGTGGATGCTCGTTCAACTTATCCCGTCGCATCCACAGCGACATGGTCACTCATCCAATGACGCTGAGGCGCTTATCCACGAACAGGTGGTTGAAAGAACATTTGAACCATATGCCAGAACAAGGTTTGAATTCAGTATGCGGAGACATCGTCAAACGGTCGCGCTCGACTTATCCTCACTATCCACAGCCCCTATTACGATAGACTACTCTCTTCTCTCTATTCAAATAAAAAGAAAGAAGAAAAGAAGATCCTTATTATTCGTAAAAAGGCTATCCACATCCCATTGCCTGCATGAGGCAGCTCGTAAGGCCCTGCGTCACACGCATCCCACTATCTCAGGCATACTCCTGTGCGATGAAATAGGCGAGAACCTGTGACCAGATCGCGCGGCTCTCTTGCAGGTTCACACTGCCAAACGAATGCCTGCCGTTATAGGTGATGAACTGCGCTGGGACCTCATGCGCGCGCAACGCTTCAAACAGCGCCATCGATTGCTCGATAGGGACGACCGAATCGTGGACGCCGTGAACGATCAGCGTCGGCGCGGTTTGCGACGAGACGCGAAAGAGTGGCGAGGCGGCGTGATAGCCGTCGGGATTCTGCTCCGGCGTGGTATAGCCCAACAACGCCTGGAAGACGTCTACGTTGGCGTCGGGTGCGGCCTTGAGCAGCGACACGATATCCACCGGCCCATAGAAGTCGGCGACACAACTGACCTGTGGTGACTCGTTGGGATAGAGGCTGGCCTGGTCTCCCGGCTCGATCGCGCTCAGCGCGCCGAGGAAGACGGCGAGCATCGCCCCGACCGAGAGGCCAGCGGCGCAGAGGCGCGTCTTGTCGAGCGCCAGCTCGCCGGCGTGCGCGCGTAGCCAGCGCACCGCCAGTTGCGCATCATTCAACTGCGCCGGCCACGGATCGGAATGCGCGCCCAGGGGGCCGCTCAGGCTGAGGAGGCGGTAGTCAATCGAGGCGACAACGAAGCCCTGCGAGGCGAATCCACGGCAGAGATCGCGTAGGGTGTGGAAGTCGTCGAACTGGTAGCGCTTGCTGCCGCTGACCCACGCGCCGCCATGGATCAGCACGATGCCAGGGCGCGGAGATGAGAGGCCGTTGGGGTGGCAGAGGTCGAGCGTCTGCGCCGGCGACGCGCCATAGGCGAGGTTCTCGCGCACGGTGACGCTGTACTTTGGGCTGAAGAGGTCGGTCGGATTCGCCGTCGCCGTCGGTTGCGCGCTCTGCCCGCCGAAGCCGGGAAGGTCGCATCCCGCGAGCGCCGTCAGACATAACAGCGCGCAGAGGAACCATGTCAGTCTCGCCGGGAGAGCGTCTCGTGGCATCTGGCGTTCATTTCTCAGGCAGTGCGCGATGCTAAGTGGCGCTAGTA
>DATAOM010000442.1:0-1557 GCA_036265775.1 Ktedonobacterales bacterium
CAGCCCCATATCACGTCACTGGCTCTCGACCTCGTTCGCGAACATCGCGATTGTTGGGGGCATCACCGCAGCGCCAATTATCTCGCTCGTCGCCTGGGTCGGGGTCGCGCTCCCCGTTCACGCGCCGCTGCATCAGGCCGCGCCGACGCTCTTTATCGGCGCGCTGCTCTGGATGGCGATGGCCTTCGTCTCCGCACACGCTCGCCGCGACAAGGCGACCGATCACTAGCGGCGGCGCGTGAAGCTCTGGCTCCCCTCTCCGCGTCGGGGAGGGGCCGGGGAAGGGGTCAATCGCCAGCCTCTGAGGCGACTTCCTGAGCCTCGTCACCCTCGTCGGCCCCTTGAGGCGCTTGCTTCTGCAGTGGCTCGCTGGTCAGCAGCCTGCGGATGACCGCCGCCCGCGCGCGGATTGTGCGCATCTTCTCGGCAAAACGCTCCTCCATCCACGCGTGATTGCGTTCGTGCGCCTGCTGCGCGAGCCGCGTATAGATCTGCTCGCTTTCCTCCAGCGTGTTCAGCGCCAGCCAGAGCGCCTCTTCGATATTGTCGTCCTTCCCCTCGACAACGGCCTCTGCGGTGAACGCATGACCCACACGGCAGCGAAAGCGCAGCAGCGGCCCATCTTGAATCTCCCACAATGGGCCATGACAGGAGGGGCAGGTAAATGACGAGACACGCCCAAAGTGGGGCGCTTCGGTCACGGCCGCTGGATTCAGCCCGGCGATCTCCGTCTCGATGCGCATCTCAGTTTTCTGCTCTTCATCCATCTCGTCCACGGCGGGAACGGCTCCTTTCCGTTCGGCCAACTCGCCACTGGCGAGTTCAACGATCGTGTCAGCCAGCGCGGGAACAGGCAAACACCAGTCTACGGCAACGTAGGCGAGCGCACTCTCTGGCATGCCAGCGAATGTGGCGGTAGCGGGATCCTGCACCATCGCAACGCCACCCGCGCGTTTGATGGCTCGCAGCCCGGCTGTGCCATCGTTGAGCGCGCCGCTGAGGATGACGCCGACGACACGTTGCCCGAAGCTCACCGCCGCCGAGCGAAAGAGTGGATCAATCGCCGGACGGTGGCGGTTCTCAGTCGGCCCATGGACGATGCGCATCGCTGTGGACGTTATCAGCAGGTGCCGGTCTGGTGGCGCGACGTAGATATGGCCGTGCTCAATCGGCGCATGATCCACCGCGGGGGATGCGGGCAGAGGCCCAGCGCGGTTGAGAATGTCGGCGAGGACGCTCGGCGCCTCAGGGGAAATGTGGACAACCACGAAGAGCGCCGCTGGTAGATCAGACGGAAGATTGCAGACCAATGTCGTGAGCGCCTCGATGCCGCCAGCGGACGCGCCCAGGGTCACGATATCCCGGGCGAGACTACCTGAGTCGCTTCCCTGCATGTGATGCCATCCTCTCTGGAACATCGCATTGCGGGCGCTGATCCAGGAGCGTCACGCGCCGAGCGGCAATGTGATCGTAAATGTCGTGCCGGCGTTTTCTCTAGACACAACATCCACGGTTCCGCCGTGGGCCGTGACCAGTTCTTTGGTCAGAAACAGCCCT
>DATAOM010000443.1:0-22574 GCA_036265775.1 Ktedonobacterales bacterium
GCAGAGCCAACAGCGCCGACTCAGCAAGGACTATGAGCGCCTCTGTGTCACCAGCGAAGCGTTCATCTACCTGACGATGATCCGCCTCATGCTACGCCGCCTCGCTCGCTCCTGAGAGGAGTTTTCAGACAGTTTCTAAAACTACGCTCAGAAGTAGAGAAAAGCCCGACAGGCCATCATCGGCTGTCAGGCTCATACTGCATGAACTCCGGGATATTGGGCGGAAGGGGTGGGATTCGAACCCACGGTAGGCTTTAACACCTACAGCGGTTTAGCAAACCGCCGCACTAGACCAGCTATGCGACCCTTCCGGAAGCAAACCAATTGATCGCGCTTGGTGCCAAAGGGGGGACTCGAACCCCCACGCCCTTGCGAGCACAGCGCCCTGAACGCTGCGTGTCTACCAATTCCACCACTTTGGCGTGGTCTCCGCGCAACCGGCGAAGAGACAACAGCCATTCTACTCCGCAGGCGCCTCCCTGTCAAGAATAGATGAGGACTGGCCACGCGACGACAGTGCGCTCTTTAACGGCAAGATCACCTTCCAGGCTCCGAGTGGCGCCATGATATAGTGAATTGCGTAGAGATTGATGTCAGCCACGTTTTTCACTCGGTAGAAGGATGTCCCCATGTCTGGCGATCATGCGCAAGACTCCACCAACGGCGCACGCGCCGACGGCTCTCTCGACGCCAGCCAGCATGAGCGCAGACCTGCGAATACGCCTGCGACCGAAGCCCCCGCGCTCTCCTGGTGGTCCCCAGAGAACCCCGGCGCGCCACGCACGCAGGAGGAGTTGGCCACGTCCCTCTATGGACGAGCGCCACACCTCGACATGGTTGCGGACATGGCTGCGCCGCCGCGATCACCTGGAGCACGTGTGCTGCATGGGTTCCTCGACGGCATCCGCGCGCACTGGCTCACCATCGTCAACTCGCTGCTCGGCGCGCTCCTTGGCGTGGCGCTGCTCGCTCCGCTTGGCTACGCCTTCGGCCTGACCGGGCTGAGCGACGGCGTCTTCCACGCCTACCGCTTCATCTGCGGCCAGACGCCCTCACACTCCTTCTACATCGCCGGCTATCAGGTGTGCCTCTGTACACGCTGCATGGCGATCTACGGATCAATGCTCATCGCTGGGCTCACTCTCGCGCTCTTCCGCAGCGCCCAGCTTCGCCCGCTGAACTGGAAGTTCTGGCTCCTCGCGATGGTTCCGATGGCGCTGGACGGCGGCACGCAACTCGTTGGCTGGCGCGAGAGCAACGTGTTTCTGCGCTTGCTGACTGGCGCAATCTTCGGCCTCGGAACGGCCTGGTTCCTCTTCCCACAGATCGAAGACGCCGCCAGAGACGCGCGCTCTATGCCAGCTATGCCTGTGACTGCGCCTTCTCCACCGTCCAGAGAGTGAGCGTGCTCGCGTCACGGTCGCTCAGGAGCAGGCGCGAGCCATCCGGCGACCAGCGCAACATGAGTGGCGGGTGCGGATAGGCCCCAAACGTCTCGGCGTCGCCAAACGCTCGACAGCCATTGTCACCAGAAGGCAGAGTGAGCGCGACACTCGCCTGAAGCGTTCCTGCGCTGGTGTCTCGCAGCTCAAGCGAAGGATGAGGAACTGCGAAGCATGCGATGCTCGCCAGTCGTGTTCCGGCTGAATTCCATGCAACCACCGCCCAACCGCTCGCGCCTACCTGCCGCTGGACCGCATCCAGCGCAGCGTCGCGGCTGGGAACCACCCCAAGAGTCGCCGGAAGTGGATAAGGGGCAATTGGCGGCGCGCTCTGCGCAGAATGCTGATCTGTATCACCGCCAGCGAGCGCGACCTCGGCCAGGATGACGGTGAACCACATGCTATCTTCGGACCAGGTAGGGATGAGCGAGACAAACAGGCTCTGCGCCAACCCGCCGCCGACACTATGTCCGCCGATGACCAGACCTGGCTGCCAGAGGGTGAAAAGTGAGCCTCCAGAGGGATCGCCAATGCGATAGCGCGAGCCAGCGGTCTGTGGCAATTGGGTGAGCGTCCCATGCGCAGGCTGCACGGCGGAGGGATGCTCGCCATCCTGATCCCAGGCGTAGACGAGACCTGAATCGGGGAGGTAGCCAGAGGTGGCTGAGCCATCAGCGATATTCCAGATAGGATACCCTTCGTTGACGCCGCTCAACGCCGAGAAAAATCCTGAGTTGCTGGCAATGACGGTGGCTTTGCCACTCGTCGCGCTTACCAGCAGGAGCCCGGAATCCTGGACGCCGCCAGGTTGAAAGCCGCTGCGCGGAGAGAATGTCGTGTAGACGACGGCCAGACGCTGGCCATCTGGCGACCAGCCGAGGCTGGCGTAGCGCGTGACCATGGAGGAATGTTCTCCATTCCCCAGCAGTGGGTCGAGCGAGATCACGCGCTCCAGCGCCCCGGTCGCGGTCGAGAAGATCGCGAGCTCCCAGGAGGTATGCTGGACTGGCGTTCCATCTTCGATATCTTCAGATGGACACTGATTGAGCGCGCCGAGGAGCGAAACATATGCGCCATCGGGGGAGAAATACGGATCGACAGGGCAGGCAAGGTGCGCGCTGATCAGCGTCTCGATCCGCAGCGGCGACCTGAGCGCATTGCTGCTTGCCGCTGTCCAAGGAAATCCCACGCGCGCCACAAGTGTGGTCGCGGCGATGGCGGCGACCACCAGCACGGCGACCACGAGCGCAAATCCAGGACGCGGGCGCAGTATCTTCGACGCGGATTGCGCCATGCGTCAGTCCTTCCCAGCGCCTGTGAAGGGACGACCATGCGACGATTGCTGATAAAGAGAACTACGTCGGCGCGCGCCCGCTCCTCACATCCCTCGCCGATGAGAGCGCGAGCAGGAATTGGTAGTCGCTATTCTACAGGAGAATGAGCGACCGTGGGATATCCAATTTATCTCTCCTACTGTAAGTAGCGTGACGATCTATCCCAAAGGGCAGGCGCCACGCTCCTACCAGGCTGGATTCAGGCGGAGGTCTCCGCCTGAACGTGATAACCCTTTATCCAGCGGCAGGGTGTACCAACGATGTAGCGTCTGCGCCGCCGGCAGCCAGTTCGGCGCGAATGCTGGCACTGACCAGCCCCAGAAGAACGCTCCGGTGATATACGGATCACGGATGATGTTTTGCAGCGCCGCCTCGTACGCCGCCGCCTGCAAATCTGGGTCGGCGGGCGCGCTGCTCTTCCATTGCCAGGGTTGATAGAGCGCGTCGGCGCTGTTGCGGTAGCCGATTTCTGAGAGGATGATATCTTTGCCGCTGGCGAGCGCGAGCGCGTCGAGCATGTCGCCGATCTTGTACTGCCACAGCGTCGTGAGACCATCCGCGTCGCGGGGCGCGGGGCGTGTCGTCAGCGGACGGTAGACTGAAACGCCAAGAAAGTCCAGGTTCGAGTTCTTCATCCAGTCGCGTGGCGGCTTGAGCGCGGCGGTCCAGTTCATATCGTAGGTCAGCTTGCCTGGATACACCGCACGCGCCTGATCGATCAAAGTGTCCCAGAGATCTGACGGAGCGGCCTCCAGCGCCTCGTACTCTGTGCCGAGCGCGAACTGCTCGGCGTGCTCCTGCGCCGCCACTTGCAAATATGGCAGGAGCGACTGGAAGTAATTCTCGAACCAGACGCTCGTATCACGCGCCCTGCGGTAGTGGATGTCGCCAGCCCAACCGGTCGCGCCGACGGTCAGAAGCGGCGCGACAAAGACCTTGTAGCCACGCTGATGCGCGATGCGAATTCCCTCGGCGAGGCTTTCCGGCGAGACAGTCTGCTCGCTGGGATCGAGATGGTTTGTATTGAAATCCTTCTGATACAGCGTGATCGTCAACTCCACCCAGCGCGCGCCGGTCTGATCGTGGATCTCCTGCAGCCCGTAGGTGAAGTTCTCATTCGTCGCGCTATACGCTGTCGTGCCCCACTGTGGGAAGACCACGCCCGTCTGGAAATCGGCAGGCAGCGAGCCGATCGGGGGCGTCGGCTTCGGCGGGATGCTCGCTTTGTAGACCGCCTGCGGAGACGAGCCTGTCAGCAAGATCCACTCCAGGCTGACGCCGAGCGCCAGCGCAAGGAACGCCGAGAACACCCCGCTGAATGATCGTCTCATAATTAGGCCGGCCTCCTGGCCGTAGGCGCCGCCTGGGCATGCCGCAGCCGCTTGTGAGATTGGGATCGCTTCCGCGCCGCGGCAGATCGCGCCTCTGGGGACTGGCTCAGATCAGGCTTGTAGATGACGAAGAATCCCGCCTTCGGCTTCATACTATACACGACTCCCGCTGCTTCGAGTAGGGCATACCAGATATAGCAACACGCCATCAGCCATGACGCCATGCGCCGCCCAAGCGAGGCGGTATGCGCTACGGCAGGCGCCCAACGCTTCTGAGCGGCGTGCGCGCGCGCCGCGTAGCGCGCCTCGATGTCGGCGCCCTGGAAGTACGCCAGCACAAAGGTCGCCCAGGCGAAGTCCGCTGGCAGCCGCATCCAAAGCGGCGGGGCGATGTGAACCAAAAACGCGGCGATCGTGATCAGGAAGGGCAAGAACGAGATCTGCCACAGGAAGGTAAAGACGCCCAGACAGGCGCGGAATTGCAGCGGAACTTCGTGATCGAGCAGCACCAGACGGATGCCGGAGAGCCAGCGCGACCGCTGGCGCACGAAGTCCATCATGCGCTGTGGCGGCTGCTCGTGCACGTAGCCCTCGACCCAGCCGAAGCGATACCCGCGCGCCCAGGCGCGCAATGCCCAGGCCGCGTCCTCCGTGAGCGAGTTGCGCTCGCCGACGTCGAAGGGCAACTGGCCATCGTCGGCGCCAGAGACGACGATATACGATCCATGAATGCCGAAAATGGGGACGCCGAGCGCATATTGCAAGCGGAAGCGCCCAACGTCGTCCGCCGTGCGCAGGGCGTCTGCCCCACGGAAGAACCACGTTCCACCGTGATAGAGGATGCCGCCCTGGCCGATCAGACGTGGCGTTGGTGTACCTGAGCGCGCCATGCGGATCAGCGCCCTCGCGATGAAGCGATAGACACCGGCGATCAGGGCGGCGTCCACCAGGCTCTCCTCGTCCAGGTAGACATACCAGTCACCTTCCTGTGGCGTGGTTTGCGCCTGCAGATAAGCGAGCGCGCGCGCTTTGAAGCGCGAACGATTGGGAGTGAGATAATTCTTGGGCGGAACGTAGACCGTCACGTTCTCGCGCGCCTCAGCGAGCAGCACGGAGCGATCGCTCACGACCTCGATGCGATAGGACCCCTTCGCCTCAGTGTAGCGCGCGAACGCCTCGTGTACGGACTTGATTGCCTCGCGAAGCACGGCCTGATTATCGCCACGGGTGACGTAGCGGAAGATGATCCGAACCGGATGCGAGCCAACGCCTGAGGGATTCGGCATGCGTGGCGCGGAGGATGGCTCAGGGTCGGGGCGCGCGACCTCGGCGAAGATGAACCAGCCGAACCACAGCGCCAGCGCGAGGAACGCCGGTGTCAGCCAGAGCAGCTCAGACCACTGCACGATCTCCTGCGCGCGCGTGGGATGCGCCGGGATCGCGCCTACCAGACTCTGGATCCAGAGCAGAATCGCACAAAGCGCCGCCGTCGCGCCCACCAGCCAGAGACGGTAGAGCCACAACCTTCCGGACAGGAGCGCCTGCTGCGCAGGCGTACGCATGGATATGAGCGTCAGTTTGGCGAGATGTTCGGCGGAGCCGGACGGTCCATCGTCTTCTCCCAGGCGTTGCGGCTCGCGGACGCGCACGCCGGGGAACGTCGCCGTCTCAGTGGCGATGGTATAGTCCGGCGCCATCGTGCGAGTCATGGAGGTGGAGGAGAGCGCCGCGCGTGGGAAGTAGGCCCGCATGCCTTGTATGAGGGGCCGCGTCTCTTGCGATGTGTCTCGCGAAGATTGCTGCAAGGAAGAGTCGTCCACCGATGGCACGCAATCCCCCTCAAGAATGCAAGATCCACGCACATGAGCGCGGCGCGTTTATCTGCCCGCTGGCGCAGCGCGCTGACGGGCTTCATGCCCTTAATCTGAATAGTATAGCGCATCGCGTGATGGATCGAGCCGCATCCAAAAGAGCGCGAGCTATCCCCCTCCACGCAGAGCGTTTCGCACAGTGATTAGACGACAGATGGAGCGCAATCGTTGCGGCGAATCTCTTGTATTCCGCCTTGTATTCCAGAATCGAAGGCTGGTCGCACGGCTGAGGCGTGCCACAAGGCATGCGATTTATTCAGGAATCTAGGCGACATAAGGCATGTGTGACATGTTGCGCGTCTCCTGATCGCGCTGTCTGGAAAAGTTCACCACATTCATCATCACCCCTCACCCGAATGGGCTGCTATGCCGCTTGCCAAGCGGTGTGGGCCGTGTGAAGTGGTATAATAGAAAGACTGCGTTTCCGATGATTTCCGCATCGGCGCGCAACATCAGGAATGAGGAATACGCCACATTGCGGCGCGTTTTCCCTCATGCGCGCCACACATAACTCCAGCATGGAAGGATTACAAAAGCGATGGAGCTTGGTATCGTCAAACCGATTGGCATTGTCGATCAGATGACTGGCGCCTATTTGGATTATTCGATGAGCGTGATCGTGAGCCGCGCGCTGCCCGACGTGCGCGACGGCCTCAAGCCGGTGCATCGCCGTGTGCTCTACGCAATGGACCAGATGGGCCTCCAGGCGAACCGCTCGTTCCGTAAGTCCGCCGGTGTGGTCGGCGAGGTGCTGAAGGAATATCATCCGCACGGCGACGCGTCGGTGTATGACACGCTGGTGCGCCTGGTGCAGCCCTGGGCGATGCGCTATCCCCTCGCGCTTGGTCAGGGAAACTGGGGCAGCGTCGACGACGACCCAGCGGCGGCGATGAGGTACACCGAGACGAAGATGTCGGTGATCGCGTCGGAACTGCTGGCAGACATCGACAAGGACACCGTCGACTTCAAGGAAAACTACGACGGCCACAGCACCGAGCCGGTCGTGCTCCCAGCGCGGCTGCCGAACCTGCTGCTCAATGGCTCGGCGGGCATCGCGGTCGGCATGGCGACGAACATCCCGCCGCACAATCTGCGCGAGGTCTGCGACGGTGTCACCTATCTGATCGAGCATCCAGAGGCGACGACCGAGGATCTGATGCGCATCGTGCGCGGACCAGATTTTCCCACTGGCGGCCTCATTCAGGGGCGCGAGGGCATTCGCGGCGCCTACACCGCTGGACGCGGGCGTATCGTCGTCCGCGCCAAGGCGCATGTCGAGGAGACCGAGCGCGGCAAGAACTCGATCATCGTCACCGAGCTGCCCTATCAGGTCAACAAGGCCGATCTGGTCAAGAAGATCAGCGAGTTGGCGCGCGACAAGAAGATCGATGGCATCACCGACGTGCGCGATGAGTCGGACCGCCAGGGCATGCGCATCGTCATTGACCTGCGCCGCGACGCGCGTAACCTGAGCGTCCTGAACCAACTCTTCAAGTTCACCGCGATGCAGACCACCTTCGGCGCCAACATGCTGGCGCTGGTGGACGGGCAGCCACGCACGCTGACACTCAAGCAGATCATCCAGCACTACGTCACCTACCGCGAGTCGGTCATCACGCGGCGCACGCGCTATGACCTCGCCAAGGCCCAGGCGCGCCAGCACATCCTCGAAGGCTTGACCACTGCGCTGGACAACCTCGATGCGGTGATCGACACGATTCGCCGCTCGCAGAACCGCGAGACCGCCTCGAATAACCTGCGCACGCGCTTCAAGCTCAGCGAGGAGCAGGCGAAGGCGATCCTCGACATGCAGCTTGGGCGCCTGGCCGCATTGGAGCGACGCAAGATCATCGACGAACTGGCCGAGGTCAAGAAGACCATCGCCGACCTTCAGCGCATCCTCGCCAACATCTCCGAGGTCCGCTCGCTTATCAAGCGCGACATGGAGGAGTTGAAGGAGAAGTACGGCGATCCGCGCCGCACCGAGATCGTCGAGAGTGAGGCGACCGACTTCACCGAGGAAGACCTGATCCCTAACGACGAGGTCGTCGTGATGATGACACAGGGCGGCTACGTCAAGCGCATCAACTCGACCGCGTACCGAGCGCAACGGCGTGGCGGTCGCGGCTCGCGCGGCATCACCACGCATGAGGACGACACCGTGCTGCACCTGCTCAGCGCGATGGCGCACGACGCGCTGCTCTTCTTCACCAATCGTGGGCGCGTCTTCCAATTGAAGGCGTATGGCCTGCCGGATGTGGGGCGGACGGCGCGCGGCGAGCATCTGCGCAACCTGATCGGCATCGACCAGCAAGAGTCGGTGACGGCGGTCGTGCGCGTGCCCAAGTTCGTCGCGCGCGACTATATGGTGCTGGGGACGCGGCGCGGCGAGGTCAAGAAGACCAGCCTCGACGACTTCGCCAGCGTGCGCAGCCTGGGCTTGATTGCGATGGACCTGGAGCCAGGCGACGAGTTGATCGGCGCGCGGCTGACGCAGTCTGATGACACGGTGATGATGATTACCGAGCACGGGCAGGCAATCCGCTTCAGCGTGCAGGACCTGCGCGCGGCGTCGCGCATGAGCGGTGGCGTGCGCGGCATCCGGCTCGATGAGGGTGACGCAGTGGTCGCGCTGGTCGTTCCGTCGAAGGATTCGGAGTTGCTGATCGTCACGACCAACGGCTATGGCAAGCGCACACCAGTGGACGAATATCCGACACATGGGCGCGGCGGCGGTGGCATCATCACCGCGCGGCTGACCGACAAGACGGGCGTGCTAGCGGCGGCGCGCATCTTGACCGAGGAGGACCGTGATCTGATGATCGTCTCGGCGGAGGGCACAGTCATCCGCACCGACTGGCATACCGTCGCGCAGAGCGGTCGTCCAACGCAGGGCGTGCGGCTGATGAACATGTCGCCGAAGGACCGCGTCGTCTCCATCGCCACGCTCTACGCCGAGGTTGAGGAAGACGACGGCCTGCTGGTCGTCGCCGCCGAGCCTGAGAGCGACGACGAGTAACCTCCGGCTACACTTGCCCGCTGCATCCTGGGAAATGCCAAGCACAAGCACACGTACGCCCTCTGGATTGTCGAGGAAGCGCCTTAGCAGTCCAACAGCGGCGAATGAGGGAATGTGATGGCCAACGACGCAACACGCGACCAGGAGCAGTGGCAGCTTGATGGCAGCGCGCCAGAGTTGTATCAACGCTACCTCGTCCCAGCGGTGACTGCGGTGTGGGCGGCCGATCTTGTTGATCGCGCAGCCCTGCGAGAAGGCGAGCGGGTACTCGACATAGCCTGCGGCACAGGCGTCGTGGCGCGCATCGCCGCAGAGCGCGTTGGCGCCACAGGGCAGGTGGCCGCGCTGGATCTCAATCCCGGCATGCTCGCGGTCGCGCGGTCACTTCCCCCCGTAAATGGAGCAGCAATCGACTGGCATGAGGGCAGTGCGCTTGCCCTCCCGTTCGCGGATGCGGCGTTCGACGCCGTTTTCTGTCAGTTGGGACTTCAGTTCTTCCCGGATCGGCCTAAAGCGTTGCAGGAGATGCGGCGGACCCTCGTGTCGGGAGGACGCCTCGCGCTCAATGTCTTTGGACCGATAGAGCACAATCCAGCTACCTATGCGCTCGCGACTGCGCTCGACCGCCATGCTGGCCCTGGCGCTTCGACGGCTAAACGTACCGAGCATGCGCTGGCAGACACCGAGCAGCTTCGCAGGCTAGTGGCTGACGCTAGCTTCCACAGCATCGAAATCGAAACAGTCAGCAAACTGGTGCGCTTTCCTTCACCGGCTGACTATGTTCGGATTCAACTTGCGGCGACGCCGCTGGCAAGCGTGGTCGCTCAGTATGACACGGCTCGCAGAGAGCGCCTGGTCGAAGAAGTGGTCAAGGACGTAGGCGCAGCGCTGACACCGTACACGACGGTGGAGGGCTTGACCTTCCCGCAGGAAGTTCACTGCGCGCTCGCAACAAGCTAACAGCCAATAGAGCGCCAACTCAAAAGGAGCGAAATCGCTGATGACACTAGAGACGCCATCCCTCGATGAAAGCGCCATTCGTGCGCTCTACCAGCAACTGTTGGCAAGCTGGAACGCCCGCGACGCGGCGGGTTTTGCCGCGTTATTCGCCGACGACGCCGAGGTGATCGGCTTCGACGGCAGCCAGATGACAGGTCGAGCCGAGATCGAGGCGACGCTCAAGGGCATCTTCGCCGACCACGAGACCGGCGCCTACGTCGGCATCATCAGGAGCGTGCGCTTTCTGACGCCGGCGGTGGCCCTGCTGCGCGCTGTCTCCGGCGTCATTCCCGCCGGTCAATCCGATCTCAATCCAGCTCTGAACGCGCAACAGGCGCTCATCGCGATCAAACACGATGGCGCCTGGCGCATCACACTCTATCAGAACACGCCCGCGCAGTTCCACGACAGGCCTGATTCGGCACAACGCCTCACCGACGAGCTACGCGTGGCGCGTTAGCGAGAAATGGCCTATTCCAAGGTCGGCGCCTGCCACCTAAGCGCAAAAGTGACATATTCAGCGGTGTCGAGGTCTGGTCGGCGTAATAATCCGGCGCGCTCAGCAGTACGCTGCGAGGCGAGGTTGTCTGGGCGCGTTCGCGCGATGATGGGGAGATGTGGCAGGTGAGTCTGTGCGAGGCCGATGGCTGCGCGAGCCAGTTCCGTGGCGTAGCCATGACGCCAGATGGCCGGCTGGAGCTTATAGTACAGGTTCAACACTACCTGGCCTTGCCAGGTGATGCGCCGCACACCGCCAAATCCCACTACCGCAGAGTTCGGCGACACGGCAAGCGCCCAATAGCCGTAACCATCCTCCTGCCACTGCTGGAGCCACTCTTGCAGGCGCGCGTCACTAGTAGCCTGATCTGGCGCAGGACCGTAGACGCTGAAACGGTTGGTTTCAGGATCGCCATCTAGCTGAAAAAAGGCGACGGCGTCACTGGCATCGGGGCGGCGCAACGCCAGCCGTTCCGTCCACACCATGTCGAATACGCGGGCCAGATCGTCGGCCTTCGGCATAACGGGCTTCGGCATAACGTGAGGCCCCCAAGTGAGCGAAATCTCCAGCGCCAATGGTAAGCCTTGAATGCTACTCGACTTCTAGGACAACCCCGCTGCCAACAAGATGGCCGCCTTCATAGAAGTAAACGGCTTGCCCAACAGCAAATGCGTTGAGATAGTGGTCGGGAAACGTCAGGCGCAACGAGACAAGATGTTCCTTATCAAAGGCAAACGTTGTTTCGCCATCCAAGCTCTCGATAACGCATGACGTTTGTTCATTCCCAATCGCGACCTGAGGATGATAGCCAGATGAGGGCAGACTCGCACGCCCACCCTCTTCGTAACTCAGGAATTGCACACGTGCGATGACCATATCGCCTCGTACAGTGCGCTAGCCAATCTTGCAGGTGGAGAGGCCGCGCTTCTCCAGATACTGCTGATGGTACTCCTCAGCGCGATAGAAGGTCTCGGCGGGGACGATCTGCGTCGCGATAGGCCGACGATACTTCTTCTCGGCCTCCAGGCGCTCCTTCGACGCCTGCGCCGCGGCCTGCTGCTCCGGCGTGTGGTAAAAGATCACCGTACGATACTGGTCGCCGACATCTGGCCCCTGCCGATTGACCTGGGTCGGATCGTGGTTCTCCCAGAAGACCTTGAGCAAGTCATCATACGAGACGCGCGCGGGATCGTACTCGACCTGCACGACCTCGGCATGCCCAGTGGTGTGCGAGCAGACATCGCGATAGCTTGGATTCTCGGTGTGGCCGCCCTCGTAACCAACCTGCGTCGCCACGACACCGCGAATCTGGCGGAAATCGGCCTCAACGCCCCAGAAGCAGCCCGCGCCAAAGGTCGCCAACTCCGTCTTCTTTGCGGTTGGCTCAGTGGTCGTTGGGGAAGTGTTCTGTATCTCGTTGTCCATTACGTTTCATGTCCTTTCGGCGCTGTTGACGCCTTCGTTTGGCACTGAGTATCTACACCACTTTGATTACGAAAGTATAACGCGCGAGCCAGCTCAACGCTCAGGACGCAGGCGGCGCGCAAGCAGTTCGCGCAGCCCTCCGGTGCGCTCGGCGAGCCGCTGGAGCATCGCCATAAGTTCCTCGCCCGCGCCTGGTCCCGCAGCCTCCATGAGCTCGGCATTTACAACGGCGCGCGCCACACGGGACGCCTCGATGGCCTCCCATCCATGCTGCGTAAGCGCCACGGGACGGTTGCGCTGGTCTCCTGGATCGCTCTGTCGCACAACGTAGCCCATTCGCTCAAGCTCGATGACCGACTTCGACGCCCCCTGCGCCGTCATGCCCAGCTTGTGCGCAAGCTCCGTCACGCGCATTGGTCCTCCGACGAGATGCTGGAAGACGTAGCCATGCGCCGGACGCAGATCCGCGAAACCAGCGTCGTCCATGCGCCTTGTGACGGCTGCGGTCGCGCCAGCGTGCAGCGCGGTGAGCAGCATAACCAGGTCGCGCTCGGGAGGAACAGGAGGTGTTGCAGTCATATGCTACATTCTATTACATTAAACTATAGTTGCGCAAGTATGGTTTAGTGTTTAGGTTGTCAGATGGAGGAGTACCATGCGCGTCGCGACATTTGCTGAGATCGAGGACGGGTTCATCGCGCGGGCGCACAAGATAGTCTGGTGCAATGTCGCCACCGTCGACGCGCACGGACACCCACATTCGCGCGTCCTCCACAGCATCTGGGAAGGCTCGACGGGATGGATCGCCACGCGCCGCCATTCACCTAAGGCGCGCGAACTGGAGCAGAATCCGCATGTCTCGCTGGCGTACATCGCTGATGTCGTGCGGCCAGCGTACGCGGACTGCCTGGCGCGCTGGGAGGACGACCTGGAGATGAAGCGGCATGTCTGGCAGCTTTTCCTCGACGCGCCAGCGCCGCTCGGCTATGATCCAGCGCCGATCTTTGGCAGCGTTGACGCGCCAGACTTCGGATTGTTGCGTCTCATCCCGTATGCCGTCGAGCTAGGGGACGTCTCTGGTCAGGGCGAGCGGCGCATCGTCTGGCGCGCCGCGAACGGATAACACGAACTCCTGCTGGCTAACCGCCGCTGGCGACGACCGTCGTCGCCGCCACACTTGCCGTGTCCGCCTCTTCTCTGGCGCGCACGATCAGGTACTCGCCTAGGAGCAGCAAGAGCGGCAGTTCGGCAAGATGCGCGCCCTCTGGAGCAATCGTCACGACGGGCGAAGCGTATCCCGACGCCGGATCGAATGCTACGAGCGCCGTCTCGCCATCCATCCACACGCGCTTGCTCTTCCAGAAACCCGGCTTCACCCAGAGCAGCGTGCGTCCATCGTTGAGGGTCAGGACGCCACCACGCCGGGCGAAGATCGCCAGCGGCAAATCCCGATCCGTGAAGGGATCGCCGCCGACGAGAACACGTGGATTGAACCACCCCTTCTGGATGAAGCGATACCGCCCACCGCTCCACTCACCCAGCGCGCCAGAGCCACCGGATCGCACAAGGGTGGCGACAATCTCGTCGCCTGCGCGCAGCTCATAGCGCCGCTTCAGCCACTTCGGCTTCTCCCAGCGCAATTCTTCGTCACTGACCTCGTAGAGCGACCGCATTTGCTGCCTCCCGTATCGTCATCGCTGCAACATGTTAAGCTCGCGTAACGTTACGCATGCGTAACATACCGCAGTCAGCGGCGCATGTCAAGATGAAGGCGGGCTATCATTTGTATCGAGCGAAGGAGCATCGCATGGGCGCGGCAGAGTTGAATATCTACAGGCTTACCAACCATCGTGACCTCGAAACGATCAATCGCTTCATCGACAGGTATGTTGATCGAGAGGCCAGCGAGGATCGCGGTGATGAAGAATTGATGATGGAGTCATTGCATCCTGATGGTAAGCCAGGAACAAGCTCGTCGTTTGGAGAAGATGAGGAGTGGGAACCAGCGCTGACACTTACACATAGCATCAGCCGTGGCCTTGACCATCCGAGACGCGCTTTCGCACTATATCTCAAGGCAAAAGATGAGCGCTTGAGCGGAGCCATCCTGTGCTTCACGCAAGACGATAAGCTTATCCTTGGCTTGTCGCTAGAGGAATCCTCACAGAGTGATTCGATAGAAGAGGCGAAGGCGATCCTCGGCCTTCTCATGCGCCAATTCAACTGCAAAGCAGGTGTTGTCGCAGTGAATACTCCTCCGCCTCGCTGGGGGCGCGAATTCCCATCGCTTGCGAGAAGCCCGCTTACGCTCTTCTACCAAGGTACGTGACGCAGCGATTACAGGCTGACCTCGACGCGCTGGCGCAGAATGGCCTTGACAACCAGCAGCACCGCGAACGCGATCGCCAGAAGGATCGCCGAGAGTGTCAGCGCGACATTGAGATCGATCTCGAAGCCAATGTAGATCGCCAGCGGCATTGTCTGGGTGCGGCCGGGGAAGTTGCCCGCGAAGATGATCGTGGCGCCGAACTCGCCGAGCGCGCGCGCCCAGGTCATCACGATGCCACCAAAGAGCGCGCTGGCAGAGAGGGGCAACGTGATGCGCCAGAAGACACCTAGCGGCGCGGCGCCATCCACCGCCGCCGCCTGCTCCAACTCGCGATCAATCGCCGCGAAGGCGCTGATCGCCGACTTGACGAAGAACGGTGAGGCGACGAAGACCTGCGCCATGATTACCGCGATCTGCGTGAAGGCGATCTGAATGCCGGCGTCGGCGAGCGACTGCCCCACCAGGCCACGACGCCCGAAGGCTACGAGCAGCGCGATGCCAGCCACCGACGGCGGCAGCAGCATCGGCAGGTCGATCAGCGTATCAAGAACAGCGCGGCCACGAAAGCGCCGCCGCGCCAGCAGATACGCCAGCGGCGCGCCGAAGACCAGCGTTATCCCCGTCGCGGCACCCGTGGTCGTCATGCTCACCTGGATCGCCTGCGCCACCTGCTGGTCCACAAGATTTCCAAGTAGATCGGTGGGCGAGACACGCAGGAGCAGCGCGAGCAACGGCAGCAGGTAGAAGAGCAGCATCGGCAGGCTGGCTAGCCACAGGAGCAGGCCACGCGGCGCGCGCCATCCCACGCGCTGCGACTGACTCTGCGCCGTCGCGCGTAGAATTGCTTTCTCTGGAACGATGGGCGCTTCTACCTTCATGCTAAGACGTTTCTTATCAGGCGTTGATGGAGAGGAAGCCATACTTGGCAAGCACCGCCTGCCCCTCGCTGTTGAAGACGGCGTCGATGAATGACGCGGCGAGATCAGGATGTTTGGAGGCCTTAGTGGCGGCGATTGGATACGTGGCGATGGTCTGGAGCGCCACCGGGATATCGATGTGGCTGACCTGCGCTCCCGAATCACCTGTGGCATCGGACGTGTAGACGATACCGGCGTCCGCCTCGCCTAAACCTACCTTACTCAGCACCTGCTTGACATCCGTCTCGTAGGAGACGACGTTCTTGAGCACGTTGGCCTTGTAATCGGCGCCAAAATCCGCTGTCGCGCTGGCCTTGTCGAGGAAGTCGAGCGCGTACTGCCCGGCGGGGACCGTCTTATCGGCGAGAATGACCTTCACGCCTGGCGCGGCGATATCTTGCAGTTTCGTGATGTTCTTGGGGTTGTCCTTCGGGAAGATCACGACGAGCTTGTTCTTGATGAAGACACGACTCGCATTCGCATCAATCTGCCCCGACTTGATGACGTTATTCATCTGCGTCGTATTCGCCGAGGCGAAGACGTCGGCGTCGGCTCCCTGACCGATCTGCTGGGCGAGTTGCTGTGAGCCAGCGAAGTTGAAGACGACCTTCACGCCAGGGTTCTTGGTCTCGAAGTTCTTGCCGATCTCGCCGAACGCGCCGGTGAGCGAAGCGGCTGCGAAGACGTTGAGCGTCGCGTTCTGCTGCGTCGTGGCGCCACCACTGGTGGAGCTTGAGCCGCAGGCGGCAAGGAGGGGCAGCGCGAGCATGAGAACGCCAAGGACAAGAGCCAGAGGTGTGCGTCGCACCGGTTCATCTTCCTTCCACGAAATACGTGTCACTAATTGCGCAAGAGGACGACAGGACGTGAGCGCGTAAGGTTCAGACGGAGGCTGCGCGAGATTTATGTGAGCGCCTGTTCGCACGTGTCGAGCCACCGCAGAATAGCCTCGATCTGCGTGACACGGAACTGATAGATCAGCCGCTCGAAGGGTCGCTCAGGGTCACTTGCGGCTCCCTGCGTCTCCAGATCGCGAATCCAATCCTGGCACGCCACTCGCTGCTGATCGAGCAGTTCACGCGTGGCGTTCGCGTCCACCTGGGTGGCGAAGTAGAGCTTGGCCAGGAACTCCAGACGGAAATCGCGCCCATGCCGCACCGGTGCGACGATCCACTGCGCGAAGGTGTCCTCCCCGGCTGGCGTGAGCCGCAGCATGCGCCGTGGCGGTCGTGTTCCCTGCGTCTCCGTAGAAGACGTCACCAGGCCATCGGCTTCGAGCTTCGCCAGCAACGCGTAGAGGTGGCTCTGCTTCAGCCGCCAGACCAGGCGCAACGCGTCTACGGCGCTGAGACGCTGGTACATCTCATAGGCGTGCATTGGGCGCTGGCGCAGCAGGCCCAGCAGCGCATGCTCGACGCCGAGACGCTCTCGGGTGGCGGTTGCCATCGCCCTGCTCACTCTCTGATTACTCACGCTCTGAGTATGCGTCGCCATTGTGGCATACGAGCGCTGGTGTGTCAATGCCAGTTTTTGCGCACATGCGCCGGAATGTGCTATGGTTAGTGATAATCCAGTGCGGCGTCTGGCCGGTATTTCCCCAGTGTTCGGAAGGCAGTGCGCGATTCATGATCAGGCATGAAGTGATTGTGCGGGTGCGGTCGGAGGTCAGTTCCGAGATCGTCGAGCAGACGACACTGGATGCGGCGCGCCTGCTTGGCGAGATTCCCGGCGTCGAGCGCGTGCGCTACGGCTACAGCAAAGCGCCTGCCAACCGCCACATGATGTTCGTGGTGGACCTGATCGACGAAGCGGCGCTGCAGCGCATGCCACGTCATGCTTCCCACGCGCGCGCCGTTCGCATCGTCGGGCGTCTGGCCGACCTCACCGCCATCGGCAGCTATCTCGTCGGCTCGGAGCAAGGTCAGAGCTAGCTGAGAAGCGTCTGGCCGACTGGAGCGAACGCCGATGGGGCCCTACCACCGTCTGCGCTACCTCGTCTCGACGCGCGGCCCCAAACTGACCTTCACCATGCATCGCTTCATCTATCGTGTCTCCGGCGGGCGGCTCTTCCCCACGTCTGGCGGAAAGATGCCTGTGCTGCTGCTCACCACCACCGGGCGCAAGACAGGGCAGCCGCGTACCTGGCCCCTCAACTACTTGCGCGACGGCGTCGACCTCGTTCTCGTCGCGTCGAACTGTGGCCGCGATTATCATGCGGCCTGGTATCTCAACCTGCTCGCGCAGCCAAACGCTATCGCGCAGATCGGCAGCAAGCGCATCCCTGTCACGGCGCGCGTGGCCTCGCCAGAGGAGAGAGCACGACTCTGGCCCACCCTTAAAAAGCTGGAGCCGCTCTACGCCGCCTATGAGCAAGGCACACCGCGCGAAATTCCCGTTCTCTTCCTGACCCCCACCACATAGACTCGCCATGGCCATCGCTTTCCAGCGTGCTATACTGCGAGGCGGCTCATCACCCAAGACCGTCGCCGCTTCCCGCACGAAGGAGTGAGGGGATCATGAAGCTCGTCACCTATGTTCCCATCAACGCGCCTGCTCATCTCGAAGGACGCGCGGGCATCCTGCATGGCGAGACCGTGCTGGATCTGGCGGCGCTCAGCGTCTGGGCGGCGCGCCATGGCGTCGCCCTTCCGCACGCCTCCGGCCAGGACGCCCTGCCGCACACAATGCTGGCGTTGCTCCGGCGCGGACCAGAGGGTATGACCGTCGCGCGCCTGGCGTTCGAGGCAGCGCAGAACGCCGATCCAGGCGAATTGCATCAGGAGCCAGCGCTGGCCCATGCGCTGAGCGGCCTGGCGCTGCGCACTCCAGTGCCCGATCCGCCGACGATCCGCGACTTCTATGCCTTCGAGCAGCACGTCAAAGCCGCGCGCGCGCGCCGCAACGCCGAGATGATTCCAGAGTGGTACGAGATCCCCGTCTTCTACTTCTCGAACACGGCAGCGCTCTTTGGAACCGACGAGCGCGTGCCCTATCCTGCCGCCAGCTCTGAAGTGGACTTCGAGATGGAGATGGCCTGCGTGATCGGGCAGGAGGGCAGCGACATCGCCGCCGAAGACGCGCCCGCGTACATCGCCGGGTATATGGTGATGAACGACTGGAGCGCGCGCGACCTGCAACGGCAGGAGATGAAGATGAACCTCGGCCCGGCGAAGGGCAAGGATTTCGCCACCTCGCTCGGTCCCTGGCTGGTCACGCCGGACGAGTTGGAGGACCGGCGCACTGGATCTGGCGCGGAAGAGCGCTACGACCTGGCGATGACGGGAAGCATCAACGGCGACCAACTCACCAGCGACAACTTCAAGACTATCTACTTCACCTTCCCGCAGATGATCGCGCGCGCCTCGCAACACGTCCGCCTGCGCCCCGGCGACATCCTCGGATCCGGCACCTGCGGCACGGGCTGCATCCTAGAGTTGGGAACGGAGCGGCATCGCTGGCTGCGTCCCGGCGACGTGGTCGAGATGGAGATCGAGCGTCTCGGCGTCCTGCGCAATACGCTGTTCGGAGCAGAGGAGGCGTAGCGCCATGCCGATGCCTACCCCGCCCAAGCCCGGCGAGGAGCCGCGCGACGAGTCAGAGCTGTATCGCTACCATCTGCGGCGGCTCATCACCTGGTATCTGGAGGCGCTCGATCCGCTGCCCGCCAACGCCTTCGCCTGGCGACCGCCCGCACCCGACACTAACTCGCTCGCCGCCATCTGCTCGCATGCCATCTCCTCCGCCGGATGGTGGGTCTTGAGCTGCGTCGGCGATGGGCCGATTGAGCGCGACCGCGACGCCGAGTTCGCCGTCACGTCGAGTTGGGCCGAGATGCGCCCGCGCTTCGAAGCGTTTCTTTCTCACGCGGAGGATTTGCTGTCTGGGATGAGCAGTGAGCAACTCGCCGCGATCAGCCGGCATCCCGCTGGCGACCGCATGAACCGGCGTTGCCTGCTGCACACTGTCGAGCACCTGGGGCTGCACCTGGGACATATTGAGGTCACGATTGACTGGTATCGCGCGACAACTGGAGCGGTCGACGCGTAGATAACGCGAGCCATTGCGAGTCATAGAGAGTCGCATGACCGTGTGACGCGCCTGCGCAACCTCTCGTCTGGGAAGGTGAAGCAGCGGGCGCGCCTCGCGTGGCATCATGATAGATACACTAGCGCCCAAGCGAGATCGCGATTGAGAGTAGCGTAGCGTGCGATCAGTCCCACCAGTCAAAGAGCCGCCGCCAGAGCAGCCGCGCGACAACTCGCCCGACGACCTGGGCGGCGAGCCACCGACTCCATGGGGTGATCTTGCGCACGCGGCGCAGACCTGGTGGGCGCGCACCGAGCCTGCGCGTGTCAACGTGGCGCGCCGGTATGTCAACTTCCGCGAGCGCACTCGCTGGGCCGACGTCCCCCTGATTCTCGCGCTTGGTGTGCGCGTGGCGCTCTTCGCGGTGGCGAGTGTTGCGGCGCGCTTCTTCGTCCCAAACGGCTTCGCCGGCAATCTGAACATCTGGAACCGCTGGGACGCGCTCTGGTACATCTCGATTGCGACCGATGGCTATACCTATGCTCCGCACGCGCAGACCTCGGTCGTCTTCTACCCTATCTTGCCGCTTCTCCTGCTCGTCCTGCACTTTCCGTTCAGCTTTTTGCCATTCAATTCGTACCTAGTCGCAGGCATGCTGATCTCTTGGGTCTCGTTCCTCGCCGCCTGTTGCGTCCTCTATCGGATTACACTCGACCGCTTCGGCCAGGCGACGGCGTATGGCGCAGTATTGCTGCTGGCAACGTTTCCCTTCAGCCTCTACTACGGCGCGGCCTATACGGAGTCGCTCTTCCTGTTGCTGGCGCTGCTGGCGTTCTATGCGATCGAGCGGCAGAAGTGGGGGCTGGCGGCGACCATGGCGTTTGTGGCAGGAGCCACCCGCCCAACCGGCGTCTTCATCATCATCTGCGTCATTGCCGCCTACGCGCTCGACTGGCGTCAGAAGAGACATCCACTGCGACGCGACGTGCTCTGGCTCGCGCTGGCGCCGCTGGGCATAGTAGCGTACCTTGTCTACAACTATTTCCAGTGGGGCGATTTCCTGGCGCCGATGCACGTGTCGGACGCGGCATGGCGGCGCGGTGGATTACGCTGGGAGGGATTGAGTCAAGGCGCCTACCTGCTGACGCATCCCGACGCCTGGCTGAACGGCACGGACTACAAGCCGCTGCTCTTCGGCCTCTATTCCGTCCTGGCGCTGCTCTTCCTGATCTCGCTGCCCTTCATCTGGCGCAAGTTGGGACCGATCTACACACTCTACGCTGTTCTCGCAATCCTGGTTCCCATCGTCACCGACGACGTGATGGTCTCGGTGGGCCGCTATCTGAGCGTCGTCTTCCCGACCTTCATCGTGCTCGCCCATGCCCTGCGCGAACGGCCCGCGCCCCGCGACGCGCTAGCCGTTGGCGGCGCGATCTTCCTCAGCCTCTTCACAATCATGTTTGTACTCAACTTCGAGGTCTATTGACGCTGCCTTCACGCACTCTGATCGTGTAGGCGTTCCTCGATCTCGGCAATGGCCTGAGCGTTGTTCTGGTAGAGGATGGCATAGATGCCGCACTCACTCGCGGCGAGGATATTCCTCTCCACATCATCAAGAAAGATCATCTCGTGTGGCTGCACACCGAGACGCTGCCATGTCCGCTCGTAGATGCGCCGGTCGGGCTTGCTCATGCCCTCCTCGTGCGAATAGACGATGAGGTTGGTCATCGCCGCGAAGCCAAAGCGCGCCTCCTCCTCACGCCGCGCGCCGACGAAGCTATTGCTCAGCAGCGCGGTCCGGTAGCGCGGACGCAGCCCTTTGAAGTATTCGATCAGTTCGGTATTAGGCCCGCCACAGTACACGTCCCAAAAGTCGCGCATGAAGGCAGTCATCTGCGCATCATCCATTCCGATGGCCAGGCGCAGTTCCGACAGCCACTCCTCCTCTGTGCAGGTCCCGATTGAGCCGTCTTTGCCGGCGGCGCTGAGGCGCTCGTCCACCTGCGTCAGCCTCCTGTCCAGTTCCTCCTCTGGCAGATCCAGCCGCTTGTTCCAGCGCGCGATCATATCGGGGAAACGCCGCGTCGGGTCGCCACCCTCTGGGATGATTTCCAGGATGCCGCCGATATCGAAGACAACCGCACGAATAGCCATAATTCCTCCTCTGGATCACGCAATTGGGTGTTTGTTAAGAGGCTTGGACGCTAAACGGAAGGTGAATGTATACACGCCGAACAGCCACTTTACCACGGGTGTCAACGTCAAGCTGGCATAGCGACGGATGCACGAGAACGAGGCGACGCCAACCCATATGACATCGCCCCGTATAGATTCGTTTTGGCCACCAGTCTCCGTATTACTGCCAGAGCTGGTTGCTGTCGGTCAGGCTTGGCGTCGTCGGGTAGTCGTTGGACGCCATCATCTGCGGTCCTTGCTGCGCTGGCAGACGCGGGTCGCGCTTCGGACGGCGCAGCGCGAGGACGAGACTGAAGATCGCCAGCGCGCCGAGCAGCCCTGCCGCCACCAGGCCCGCCGGAGTGACCGTCTGCCAGTTCACCGCGCGGCTCGCGACGTTGACCTCGGCGGTCTGCGCATAACCGACGGTGTAGGTGATCGTGTTCCCTGCCTGCGTCCCGCCAGAATGCGACGTGATCATGCCCGGAATCGTGATGACTAGCGTGTTGTGCGCGTCCTTGAAGAGATCCTGCGTCGCGCTGTTGACGGCGCCATCGGGCAGCAGCGAGATCGTTCCAGCCAGGCGGAAGTCGTTGACGAACGGCCCGGAATTCTCCGTCAGCTTGAGTTGGTCCTGTGAGGAGAGCGTCGAGGAGCCAAGCGTCAGACTCGGCAGGCTCGTCAGAGCTTGATTCAGGTCGTCGGGCGTGCGGAAAGGGCGTGTGAACTTCCAGTAGGTGTAGGTGTCGTCGTCGGAGCGGCCGTAGGTCCCGCCCTTCGCCTTCACGCTCTCGCCGTACTCCGTCATCTGGTTGACCAGCGCCGGACCAAAGAGCGTCGCCTGGTCACGCTTGAAGCCGATTGTCAGCGCGTAGGTTCCTGAGCCGTCGTCGTTGACATGGATGTCGCGATCAATGCGCACACAGCCGCTCAATGCGACGACGAGTATGAGGAGCAACACGAACGCGCCGATCTGTGCGCCTGATCTGCCAGCGCGTCTAGGTGTCTGTGTCATGGCGATGATTCCCCAAATCCCTGGATGAGAACGCAATGTCTGTAGGGTAATGACATCAAACTTACGCGCTGACGGGAACCCTGGTTAGCGTCGTTCGACGGATGGTGCCGGCGCAGTCACGGGCTGGCGCTCACGCAGCGTGACATGTGTGAAGGGTATGCGAAAGACGGTGAAGACATCCAGGCTGATGAG
>DATAOM010000444.1:0-7042 GCA_036265775.1 Ktedonobacterales bacterium
GCGACATTCTATCGCATCGGAGAGCATGGCTGGCAAGGCGGACGCAGGGGGTCATGAGCATCGGCGCGAGGCGTCAGGCAAACTGGAACGAGGCGAGCGCTGGCTGGAAGACGAGAGTATCGACGCTAGTGTAGGTCGCAAGGGGGCTTGCGAGCTCGACGGTATATACATAGCCGCCGTGTATCGTAACATCCACCGTCACCTGCCGCACTGCCCCATCTCTGCCGGTCAGCTGGCCCACGCGTTGCTCCCAGGAGGCATTGGCGAAGCTCACTGGATCTGCGGTCTTCAGGTTGCGCGCGACGGCGATGGCGTTGGCGGCGGTCCGGGCGGTCTCGCCGCCAGTTTGCGCGCGTACAGTGACATGGACGCTGCTGGCGCCGCTGCTATCCGCGAGCAGGACGCCGTCAGTCTCCGGCGTGGCCGACCACAGGCCGGGTCGGCTCAGCCGGAAGCGATGCGCCGGGTCCTGGTAGACGACCTGTTTCGGCACTGGTGGCCCGGCCGTCAGCGCGCGCACGCCCCACACTCCCACGCCAATAGCTACGACAGCCAGCGCCGCGAAGAGCGCAGTGCGCAGTAAACGTCTACGTCGTGAGCGCGCCACCTCTGGCGCGAGCGGGGGCTTTGGGGGCTTGGGCGTCTTGGCGCGCGCCATCTTCTTCTTGCGTGGAGTCTTCTCGGCGTCTGCGGCTGGAGGCGGGTCTGGCGGCGGGGGTGTCGCCATCTGTCGCGTGATGGGCTGCGTTGGGGTGCTGATCTCGCCGATGGGCGCGCCACATTTGAAGCAGACGACCGCGCCAGCCTCGTAGACCGCGCCGCAACGCAGGCACGTCACCGTGTCTTCTGGCTGTTCCGCGGTGTCCTCATCGTGATGTCGGTTCACCCGCCGGTCTGCTCGCACGCCAAACATCCTCCTTGTCACTTCACTATATCAAACGTGGCGGCCCCTCACTGGGTTGTGAACACCTGACTCGACTCTACGCTGCCTCAGCCATGGAAAAATCAGGGCGCCTGGGGGTGTGGGAGACTCCGGCGCCTTGTGCGGATTGACGAGGTAGCATATAATCGCCCCGTACTCAGGCGCACGGTTTGGTTCGCCAGGCGACCACGCAAGGTAGCGGAGTTGCAGTCGGCGGAGAGTGTATGGCGCAACTGAGCAAGATCTAGCGGTATGCGGCTTTGGCGCGGATGGCCCGCGATGACTAGACGCGGCGAGTGAGGCAATAGCAAGGCAGAGGCAGGAAAGAGCAGGTCAGCATGTCAGCTCCGAATAGCGTTACCGGCGCGCTCTCACAGGTGGCGATCCAGGCGCTTCCGCCGGACATCCAGAACCTGCTAAACCAGAAGGGCAAGACCTCCGACCGCATCAAAGCCGCGATCAACTGGGCGTCCCGGCCTGATCCGCGTGTGTTGCTGCGTCACCAGAAACGCGACCCCAACATCAAGCGCTTCGAGGATATTCGCTCTGCCTCGCTAGCCCAAAAAGATGCGGTGGCGCGCTCCATCGCCCGCGATTACCGCAGGCGCGCCGCAATGACCGGCGCGGTGACCGGCCTGCCCGGCGGGGCGTGGGCAATTGTCGCGGCAGGCGCCGACGTGCAGTTGACGGCGATCTACGCTGTGCGCATGGCGGCGAGCGTCGCGCAGGCGTACGGCTATAACACAACCGACCTGAACGAGCAGGCGGAACTGGCCGACGTGCTGGCCATCGCGGCTGGCGTGGACACCCTGCGCGGCGTCGGGCAATATCTCTCACGTCAGGGGCTGGTGCATCTGCTTCCAGAAGTCCTCCCAAAGATTTTGACGCGCCTGAGCCTGAAGCTTACCGAGGAGCAGGCCGCCAAGTGGGTTGGACGCTTGATTCCAGGCGTTGGCGCGCTTATTGGAGGGGCCATCGACTACGGCTTTTTGCGGGTGGCGGGCGACCGCGCAGTCGCGCACTATCATAATCGCCTGCTAGGTGAGACCGGCGCACTTCCCGCTGGCGCGGCTCAAGCCGCCTTGCCACCTCCAGTGAGCGCGGCGCCCACAGAGCAGCGAGTGGTCGAGGGGTCGCTCGCGCCATCAGCGCCTGAACTGCCAGCGCAGACAGAGCCATTTCCTGCCGATATGGCGCCTCCTCCAGTAGCCGCATACCAGGCGGCGGACCAGCAAATGGTCCCATCCGGCCAGACCGTGCATGTGCGCGGAGCCGATCCCATCGAGATCAAGCCGAAGTCGGGCTTCTTCGCGGCGTTCCTGGAGTTGGTAATTCCCGGAGCCGGGGCGATCTACACCGGCCACGGCGTCGTCGGCATCATCTGGTTCCTGTTGACAACGCTGGTGACCTATATCGGCGTGAGCCAGGCGTTTGACTATCTGCAGCAGAGCTACAACGAAGTCGTCAATACGCAGACGCTTGATACGTCTACCCTGCCGATGTGGTTCTGGTACTTCGCCGCCGGTGGTGTGCTGTGGCTGCTCGTCCGCATGTTCATCGTGGTCCGCTATGCTGCGAACTATCGCACGACCATGCTCTCGCGCCCGCCGGAACACTTCGCCTGGCGCCTGATCACCTTCGCGCTGCTCTCGCTACTCGTGACCATCGTCGCCTGCGCCGCGCTGACCTACGCCGCGCTCAGCGGCCTCGCGCAATACATCACGCCACGCTGAGCAGCCTCGCCGTCTGATGGAGAAGGCCGCTCATGTTGCTTGAGTCGGAACTGTGGTGGAGCACAGCGCTATTTGGCGTACTAGGCACGCTGTGTATCATCGCGGGACTGGCGCGCCTGCTCTATGTCCGGCGGCGAGACTATCAGGCGAAAGAGTCTATACCCCTGGCAATTGCGCCGTCACTCTTCGCAGAAGCAGGTTTGGCGCCTTCGCAACTCGCGGAAGCGCGGCGCGGTCTCGCTGTGGCTTTCCATCGGACATTTCCCTGGATATTCATCGGCATGGGCGCAGGCTTCATTCTTGCTGGTCTGGCTGAACTTGCGCTGCTCCCGATGATCGACCGGCGTATCATGGAACTGATATACACGAGTTCTGACTACATTGGGCTGGAAACAGTCGACTTGGGGGTTATAACCGCACTTCTGTTTAGTGGACTCGCGGTTGGGGCAAGCGTTGGCGCGATGCTTGCCGTGGGACTGACGCCACGCGACCCCATGCGAGCGGAAGCGCCAACGCGAGGAATCACCGATCTCGTCTCTCCGATAGTTGTTGCGGTATTCTTCGTACCGATTCTAGCGTGGCTAGGTTTCAGCATCTATTGCGTTGAGAGTTTTCCGGTACGGCAGACGGCAGAGCCATTGCTTGAATCGTTTCCGTGGCTGCCGTACGCTGGGCCAGTCTTCATGACAGGCGCATTGGTCTTCTCGCAGATCTGCGCCTGGATTGCCTGTCGCATGAAACCGCGTCTCTGGGTGCGACAGGATGCTATTGCGGCAGAGGCAGACCATTATTGCCGTACTCGCCTTATAGCTACGCTGTACTGGATTCCCTGGCCGTTCTTCGTGTTCTTATCATCCCAGTTCACAACGCTCAACGCACTTTATTCTCAAGTAGACGACCTATTTAACTCCTTCATCCTGGTTTATTTCATAGCTGGGATGCTTGGATGTATTGGCGCGTACTTTTTCTTTCTCTCCGCTTCGCATTCTGGCCAGCTTGGTGGGCGGCTGACAGGCTGGTGGTGGCAGCAGCGCGTCGCGCCACAAGCGAACGCATAACGAGGGGCTAGCGTAACCGGTTCGTTGGTGTTACGATGGCGACGCAGGCGTTCCACGTTCGAGCGCGCTCATCCTCCCAAGGAGGCCCCCGTGAGCCAGTACGTCACCTCCGTCCTCGATTATCTGCACTCCGCGCCGCCATGGGCGCTCTATGGCATCGTATTCCTATGGATGCTGATCGAGGGGATAGGGATCGGCGTGCCCATCGAGCCAATGCTGCTCTTCGTCGGCGCACTTGCCGTGCGCAGCGATCCGATCGAAACGGCGCTGATGTTCGGCGTGGGCGCGGGCATCGCGCTGCTGGGCACGCTAACCGGCGCGTCCATCGGCTATCTGATCGGACGCGGCGCGGGACCGCATCTTCCACAGGTCGGCAAGTATATCGGCCTCACACAGGACCGCATCGACCATATGGAGCTATGGCTGCGCAGGCGCGGCTTCATGGGTGTCTTCATCGCGCGCATCATCCCGCTGTTGCGCGGCTTCTCGCCCTATGTCATCGGAGCCTCACGGCTCGCCTTCCCGGTTTTCGTGGCAGGCACACTCACCGGCGCTATTCTTTACGAGACCATCTGGACGGGCCTGGGCGTTTATTTTGGCGACAACTATCAGGCCGCGCTTGGCTACCTTGACCAGTTCGGCTATCAAGGCGCCGCCATCCTCGTCCTCATCATTCTCCTGTATTTTGTCCTACACTATCTCTGGGCGCACATCTCCTTTGGTCGTCTCGTGTCCCACTGGCATAGGCATAGCGCCAGCTCTGCCGCTCAACCTGGGGGCGTGACGACTACAAGCGGGGTTGCGTCAGAAATGACGGCAAATACACGCTCATGAGGACCAGACTGTGCCGCAAGACGAGCCACCAGATGAGACTTCGGGCCAGGAAGCGCCAGACGATGGATTCGGCCTCCTCCAGGGACCGATACCGTGGGCGCGGCGGCTGACGCGACGGGCGAAGTTCTTCCGTATCGTCGTCCTGGTCGGTTTGGCGCTCGTCACGGTTGGAATCATTGCTGGATCGTCGCTCGTCGCGCAGCTCTTTCCGCAAGCAGGCGGATCAAAGACCTTGAGTGCTCCCTCCGGTCTTCGGAACGCGCTCCCATTTCCCACGTTTCCGGCGATGAGCCTGCGCGCCACACTTCCTCCATCGGCCTATACAACGCCCATTTCGCAGATCCATGTCGCGCCGGGATACTCGTCAAACCCTTTCATCTCCTCCGCATGGGTCTGCTGGGTTACAGAGCCACTCGTGCGCTCGCCAGGCAGCGCGAGCGTTCTGCACGTCGCGCGCACGCTCGACGGCGGGCAGACGTGGCGTGAGCTGGCTCCCACGATCACCAGCGCGAGCGGGTGTCAAATCGCCGCCGATCATGAGAATTTTTCGAGCGCATTGCTCGTCGCCGACAGCAGCGACGATGGCACTGGTCCCTGCTCGGCGCGACTGCTTCTTACGCAGAATGACGGCGACTCCTGGCGCTCAATTCCGGCGCCACAAGCATACGCGACCGACTGCGCCGCAGGATATAGTCTGTTCGGCGATACGATCTTCGCTTCAGGAGACGAGAATACAGCAGCGCCGCCCCAGCTAGCAGAGGTATGGCGGATTGGCGCTTCGTCTACATGGACCGTAGCAAGCGCAGGCTCAGGCCTGATTGTCACTGCAGTGGTTGGTCAGCGTTCAGATGGCAGACTCCTTGGCGCAGCGGCTTTCTCCGATCCTCACGCCGGGCCAGGGAGCATCATTGAGAGCGCCGATGGTGGCGCGACCTGGAACCAGATCGGCGCTCTCCCTGGAGCGAACGCAGCGCTCTACATAGATGAACGGGCGCCCCAGGCGCACGCCGCCACTGAACCTATCTATGCGATCTCGAACAAGGCGCCCCAGACTACGCAAGGCATCCCGGCAAAGGTGTTATGGCGGTGGAACGATGAGCGCCGGCAGTGGGTAGCATTGCCTGACATCCCTCGTCTCGTAAACGTCCCCGACCCTCTCGCACAGCCAGACACCACCGTCGTCGGTGTCGGCCCCGACGGTGGCTTACTCGTCAGCGCGCCGATCAGCGCATCTGTGAATGAGGAGCCGGCGAGCCGCTCGTTCTGGTATTGGGAGGACACGGCGCAACGCTGGATCAGGAATGACGCAGCCAGCGCGCCAGGAGCGTATCTCTATGGTCTTGGCTGGTCAGGGAACGCCGCGACGCTCTGGCTGATCTACCTGCACCTTGGCGTGCCGCCGCACCTGGAGATGTTTACCACGCGCTTTTCGGCAGACTCATTTAGCCCGAAATAGGTCTTCCGCGCGAGGTGATGGGCAAGCCCTGACACTGGCCACTATGATATAGTGGCGTCGAGTCGCGCCTTCGGCGCGTGACGTTGCGCCATACCGACCTTTCAGCAGCAAGGCGACCCAGCATGACCTCTTCAACTCCATACATTCCTGAGCGCGACGAGACTCGTTCCACCGATGTGATCGTCGTTGGCGGCGGGCCAGCCGGCCTGAGCGCGGCAGAGGCTGCGGCGCGCGGAGGAGCGAAGGTCATCCTGCTGGAGCGGCAGAAGGAGATTGGCTACCCGATCCATACCAGCGGCGGCTCCTGGATCAGCGATATGCGCGCGCTGGAGATCCCGGAGCGGCTCTATTTTCCGATTCGCACGGTCGTCTTCCAGTCGCCCAATCGCAAGCTCGCCTTCGAGTATCCCGATCCCGTCTGCTGCGTGACTGATATTCGCGGCGTCTACCAGCATCTGGCCGGGCGCGCTGCCTCCGCTGGAGCCGAGATCCACCTTAACTCGCCAGTCGAGCAGCCGATTGTCGAGGATGGGCGTGTCGTCGGCGTCGTCGCCAAGGACCACCGCAACCGCGCGGGCGAGTGGCGCGCTCCGGTCGTGATAGACGCCAGCGGCTTCTCCAGCACGATTGTGACGCGCGCAGGTGTGCGCACGGGCTTCAAGCGCTACGGCTACGGCGCGGAGTACGACCTCTACGCGCCCGCCTACGACCAGAGCACGCTGTATCTCATTATGGGCAGCCAGGTCGCGCCGTCCGGCTACGCCTGGGCCTTTCCGCATGGCGAAAAGCGCGTGCGCCTGGGCGTCGGCGTCATCCGGCCCGATGTCGAGGCCGACGCGCGCGCCTATCTGGACAGCCTTACGGAACGCCTGCCGAGCCTCGCCCCCGCATTCTCCGGAGCCAGCCCGCTGGAGTATCATACCGGGCTGTTCCCCTCGGAGGGCGTCGCACCGCGCTTCACGTCAGATGGGCTGATCGCGACAGGTGATTCCGCTGGGCACGGCTCCACGCTTGTCGGCGAGGGCATCCGCTTCGCCAT
>DATAOM010000445.1:0-2129 GCA_036265775.1 Ktedonobacterales bacterium
ATCTGGCTGGCGACGCCGACCGGCTCGCGGAACGTCAGGTTCCAGCCGGAGCCGACGGTTTCGTTCGTCTCGCCGAAGATCTTGTCCGCCGCCCCAGCGTAATACTCGAAGCAGATCGCGATGCCCTTGACCTCAGCGGTCGCGTCGCGAATCGTCTTGCCACAGTTCTTCGACTCCAGCTCGGCGAGCTGCTGCGTGCGCTCGTTGATGAGCGCGGCGACCTTGAGCAACACCTTACGGCGGCGTCCGCCCGGCCACTGGCGCCAGGGACCTCCATCAAAAGCTGTGCGCGCGGCGCGAATAGCGCGTTCGGCGTCCTCCACCCCGGCGTCGGCAACCCGCGCCAGAACCTCGCCGGTGGCGGGGTTGAGCGTCTCGTAGGTCTTGCCATTGGCGGCGGGCGTGCGCTTGCCGCCGATCAGCAGCTCTTCGGTGGCGATGGTAAGCGACATGGCGTTTCTCCTCATCCTTCTGCGCCAGACGCTTCCCGCGCCGGGCAAAATCTCTCTTCTGTGACGCTGCCATTATGCCAGCCCGGCGGCGCCTATCACAAGCCAACGTGCCTTCAATGCGCTCTCACGTGTGTTCAATTGTATACAATAGGGCGTAGGACGCCAGATTCGGCGCTACCCGCGCGTAAATAGGATGAGCGACCGGCGTCTGTACTAGCGAGCAGGAGGGCCGCATGGCTCGTATCACCCCTGATCAGATTCAGCAGATGAAGGCGCGTGGCGAGCGCATCCCGATGCTCACCGCATACGACTACCCGATGGCGCGCATCCTCGACGAGGCGGGCGTTCCGATGCTGCTTGTGGGCGACACGCTCGGCATGGTGGTGCTAGGCAATGACTCGACGCTACCGGTGACGGTGGACGACATCATCCGCCACACCCAGGCCGTCGTGCGTGGCGCGAAGCGCGCTCTGGTCATCGCTGATCTGCCGTTTGGCTCGTTCCAGATCTCGCCGGAGGAGACGATGCGCCAGGCGATCCGCATCATGAAGGAGGCGGGACCACAGGCGGTCAAGCTGGAGGGTGGTGTGCGGGTGGCGGCGAGCGTACGCGCGCTGGTCGAGGCAGGCATCCCGGTGATGGGTCACGTCGGGATGACGCCGCAATCGGTCAACGTCTTCGGCGGCTTCAAGGTGCAGGGGCGGACGGAGGCGGCGGCGCGGGCGCTCTTGGACGATGTGCATGCGCTAGAGGAGGCTGGAGTCTTCGCCATCGTGCTGGAGTTGACGCCTGCTCCGCTGTCGAAGCTCATCACCGAGCGCACGAGTGTGCCGACCATTGGCATCGGCGCCGGAGTTGATTGTGATGGTGAAGTTCAGGTGCTCTATGATATCCTTGGGCTGTTTCCAGACTTCACTCCGCGTCACACCAAGCGCTACGCCGACATCGGCGCGAGCGTTCGTCAGGCGGCGCAGACGTACCTTGCTGAGGTGCGCGACCGGACCTTTCCTACCAAAGAGAACAGCGCGTCTATTGACCCTGCTATACTAGAGGCGCTCGACCTGGGGGACGAGAAAAAGTGAGCGGGCGATAGGAGCCTGCTGGGGGCGTAGCGCCCGAAAGGAACAAGCGTGTCCTCACTGGTCGGTCAGCGCCTGGGCGACTATCAGCTCGAAGCCGAGCTAGGGCGCGGCTCGATGGGCGCCGTCTATCGCGCCACACACATCGGGCAAGGGAGGTCCTGCGCGGTCAAGGTGCTGCTGGACGCGCTGGCGAACGACACCTCGTTCGTAACGCGCTTCAAACGTGAGGCCAACATCGCCGCCCAACTGCGCCACCCCAACATCGTGCGCGTCTTCGACGCCGGTATCCAGGGACAGTACATCTTCTTCGCCATGGAGTATTTCGAGGGCATGACGGCGGGACGGCTCCTCAAGCAGCGCAAACAATTCACGCCGCCGCAGGTCGTCGAGATGGCCGTGCAGGCCTCTGACGCGCTCGCCTACGCGCACGTCGAGGGGCACGTGGTTCACCGCGACATCAAGCCGGAAAATCTGATGGTGGATCGCTGGTGGCGGACGAAGGTACTCGATTTTGGGCTGGCGCGCGTCGAGGGGCTGCACAGCATCACCAGCGCAGGCACCGTCGTCGGCAGCCTCTACTATGTCTCGCCGGAGC
>DATAOM010000446.1:0-4046 GCA_036265775.1 Ktedonobacterales bacterium
ATGTGCGCGCGGCCGGCCGACTTGATGCCCGGCTAAGCGACCTCAGCGGCAGCGGCAGTTTCCGGCTGGTTCTCGCGGCCCCCATCTGATAACCTCTTCCCCGGCTCCTCCTCAAGTAGGGAAGGGATGACTCGTCGCAAGCAGTATTGCCAGTGTTTCCCCTTTTCCTTCGAAGGGAAGGTGGATAGGAGTTTCCCAAGGCGCGAATCATTCGCCAGGCAGGCTTTACCCAGTGACACCAGGCGTTATCCCATCGCTAGACGTGATGCTGGCGAGCAGGAGGGTCTGCGCGAGGTTCGCCGAGTCGCCCCAGTGCGCGACGGCGCGGCGCGTCTCCTCCTCGCTCGGCAGTGGCGCCTTTGGCGGCAGATCGAGGTAGTAGCGCCCGACTGCCTTGCGCATCCCCAGGTCGCCCGCGACGACGACTGGACGGCCCAGCGTGCGCGCGAGAACCCACTCTGCCGTCCAGCGCCCCACGCCACGAATCGCTGTCAGGCGCGCAATGACCTCGTTGTTGGGCAGCGCCGCCAGAGTCGGCAGATCCAGCGTTCCAGTAGCGATGGCCTCGGCGATGGCGATGATATACTCCGCCTTGCGTGTGGTGAACTGGAGCGCGCGTAGCTCAGCCACATCCGCGCGCGCTATTCTGGCGGGATTCAAGCTGTAGACGGCATGACTGTCCAGCATGTGACGGTCGCCAAACGTCTCGGCCAGCCGGCGACGCGTCGTCGTCGCCCAGCGCAGGTTCACCTGCTGCGCGCTCACGCAACGGATCAGCGCGGCGAAAAGGTCGAACTGGCGCACCGTGCGCAGGCCGGGGAAGCGCGCATCCAGTGTTGCGATCACTGGATCGGCCTGGAGTAGCGCGGGATAGCTAGCTGGCGGTGGGAGGAACGTCGCGCGAATGGCGGTCTCGACTGCCTCACGATCTTGCGAAGATGGCGTTTTGATGAGCAGCGCTGGAACCTCGACTGAGCCAACGTTCGTAGCCGTGTAGGGAGTTATCTCATTCCCGATGCGCAACGTTCGTGTCAGCGTCGCGCCGTCCCAGCGGTCGAGCAGATCATCGCCGAAGCGGCGAAATAGCTCCAGCGAGGCCGGAATATCCAGCGATCCCGTGAGGTCCACACGGAAGTCAACGCTTTCCTCTAGCCGCACAACCCGCTCCTTCTCACTCCATGTCTCTATGTGTCTCAACCCATGTTGGCGATTGGGAGTTGCGTTACCCTACCAGGGTATCGTACCTGGCGGTGATCGTGACCCTCTTCTGAGGGCATCCGTCATAGTATTCGAGGTTGCGGATGCGCGCCATCGCGCAGTCAGGATAGCTGATTTCACGTATCCTCCGGGCCTTCTAGCCCTGACACGTAAAAACCATCATCTGCGCGCTAAGGCTGGCGCGCATACGGATACACGCAAAGCCTGGGACGATGCGGCTGGGGATGGCCGCGACGGGAGGTAAGCGCGTTATGGCGCATTCTATCGGCAAGTCAGGTCCTCAGATCCTCTCACGTCGCCTGCGCCTCGCCATGACGACGTTCGGTCTCATCGTGCTTGCTGGGCTGCTCCTCAACGGCTGCGGAGCTGGCGCGACGACCGCTGCTACGGCCGCCAGCAAGGCGCGCCTTGATGCAGAGATCGCCCGCGCGACGCGTCTTGGCCTGAGCGCTACGGTTCTCACACCTGTCACCAGCAGCGCGCAACATGTTGATTCTACCGAGCCAACCGCCGCCGCGCACTATGATACGCTCTATAAGCAGTTGCTCGGCATCGAGACGGCGAACATTGACATCATCAAGAAGACGACGACTAGCGACCTCGACGCGCTTGCCGCGCAGATCAACGAGAAACGCGCGCAGGGCTTTGTGAATGTTGCCCTGTATCAGCAGCGTCTCGCCCAGGCCCTCGGCGATCTGCAGAATGCGACCACCGCCAGCGACTTCGCGCGCGTTGACGACCTCGCCATCGCGCAACTCGCCGGGCTGCATGCGATTTCACCAACGTTGCAGAAGTTGCAAGACTTGCAGGTCGTCACGCGCAGCATGAAGGCGGCGGGCGCCGATATCACGCTTGCCCAGCAGTTCGCCTCGCAGGACCAAAAGGACTTCACACAAGCAACCTCCGGCTTCGACTATACGCGGCTGAACACCATCATCGACGGCCAGATCACCCAACTCATGGCCGACCAGACCGCCGCGACACCCTTCATCGCCACCGCGATGCTCAAGACCTTCCAGACACGCATTGACCAACTACGCCAATATAACGAGGGCGCGACCGCCGACGCGATGCAGCAGAAGCACGACGACCTAGCGAAGCAGCTCGGCCAGGCGTCGAAGATGACCGATTACCTGACCCTCGTGCAGCACATCAACCAGCAGGAATCCGCGATGGCGCTGCCCTTCGCCCGTGGACAGGCGCATCATGACCTGGATACCCTGATGAGCCTCATCGCCACCGGAGAGAACCAGAAGGCTGGCGGGTATCCTGTCGCCTACGAGTACGCCGACCGCGATGTTGGCTATGGCGACGCCATGAATGCGGTGAATAAGGCGAAGACGGTGGATGACTTCATCGCCGCCGACGATCAGGTGCGTATCCTCTCGCAGAACCTTCAGGCGCTGCTCGACAACCTCAACGACACCACGCCACGCGATCAGGCGCACCAGACCGATCTGCGCCTGATGAACGACTACGGCGCGATGCAGGGCAAGGCCATTGTGGTCTCGCTCCGCGAGCAGACGGCGTGCTTCTATGAGGATGGGAAGCTGATCTTCGTCGTCGACGTGACGACGGGTCGCCCGGAGAAGCCCTCGCCTCCGGGACTGCACTACGCGATGTACAAGCAGACCCATCTCATCTTCTCCTCGCCCGATCCAGTGGACTCGCCACTGTACTACCAGCCGACGAAGGTCAACTACGGCATCCTCTACGCCAATTACGGGTTCTTCCTGCACGACGCCTACTGGCGGCGCAAGTTCGGCCCTGGCTCGAACCTGCCGCACTACGACCCAGCCGCGTTCAACGGCGGCTCCCACGGCTGCATCAATTTCAAGGAAAACGACATGGCGCGCGTCTACGACTGGACGCCCGTCGGCAGCCCGATCATCGTCTACTAACAGGCTGCGGCGTCTCACCGCAAACTAGTCGCGCGTCTCGCGCCGCCACGTGACCATGACCGCAACCAGGGCGAAGACAGTCGCATACGCGCCAATCACGAGAAGCGCCTGTGCGCTTGAGACCGGCGTCAGCGGCATAGCTCCGAAACCAGAGAATTGACTCGTGACCGTCACTGGGCCAGCCGGCGTCTGCACGCTAGCGTGCCATGGCGGCGTGATATAGTCTGGCAGGCGATTGAGCAGCGGCCCCAGCAGGAAGCCAGACACTTTGAGCCAGAGGTCGCTGTGTGTGAACTGGTAGCCGAGCGTGAGCGGAATCTGGGCCAGATTATCGACCGCGAACCAGCTCAGGCCGACGGCCAGTCCAAACGCCAGCGAGCGCCCGATGACAGTGGCCGCGACTGCCAAGAGCAGTGTCACACCAAGGCTGATGAACACGCAGAGCAGGTAATAGCGCACGCTGACCCAATAGTCGTCGCCCAGCCGCCGCCATGGCGCCGCGCCGCCAGCCACTCCGACTACCAGCCCCCAGGCAAACGCAAGCTCGATGAGCAGCCCCCAGCCGAGCAGCCCAAGCAACACGAGCGTCAACGCGGCCATCTTGGCGCCGAGCAGGTGCAGACGCCCCACGCCACGCCCCAGCAGGATGCGGATCGTGCCGTGCTGATACTCCAGACCGATGACGTGCGCCGCCAGCACGAGCGTGACGATCCCGCTGAACACCCGCAAGATGGAGAGGTCGCCCGACACGAGATTGGAGAAGGCGCCGGGCGTATTGTGTATCAACTGCTCTTTGGAGTTGGGCGTGCTGACAAGGATGAGTTGCGAGCCAACCACGAAGAGGGTGAACAGCCCGAGCAGCGCCCAGGTGATGCGCAGATGGACGATCTTGCGTAGTTCTCCACGTACGAGACCGATGAGGCTCGC
>DATAOM010000447.1:0-4956 GCA_036265775.1 Ktedonobacterales bacterium
GAGCGTGTAGAATTGGGACATGAAGAAAGTGTCACAAACTGATACCCCTCCGTCTCCTGGGCTGCGCGAGCGTAAGAAGGCCAAGACTCGCGCAGCTATCCAGGAGCACGCGCTGCGCCTCTTTCAGGAGCAGGGCTACGACGCGACGACGGTGGAGCAGATCGCCGAGGCGGCCGAGGTCTCGCCCAGCACGTTTTTCCGCTACTTCCCCACCAAGGAAGATGTCGTGCTCTACGACGACCTCGATCCGATCTTCATTGCCGAGTTCGAGGCGCAGCCCCCCGAGTTGACGACGATTCAGGCGATGCGTGTCGCCCTGCGCGCTGTCTTTACTCGCATACCTCCTGAGGAAATGGCCAAGCAGTGGGAGCGCGGGCGGCTGATTCTGTCGGTTCCAGAGTTGCGCATGCGCTTCTGGGATCAGATCGCGGAGTCGTTTCAGATGTTTGCCACCGTCATAGCGAAGCGCGTTGGCCGGCCCGCGAGCGACATAGATGTGATTACCTTCACGGGGGCCGTGGGTGGCGCGTTGCTGGCCGCGATGCTCGCCAGCATGGACGATCTGGAGGAGGACTTCGTCGGGGTGATTGACTCCACGCTCGCCTACCTCGAAGCCGACATGCCCCTGTAGTACGTGAGTGGACCTAACCCCAGACCTCACCCCCTGGCCCCCTCTCCCACGAGGAGAGAGGGAAGCAGAATCGTGGCGCCTACCAACTCAGGCTGGGGCGTTATGGCGTGGCGATGGTGGGCGCGGACTCAACGGTGGCGGGCGCCTTCGCGGCGGGCCTGACCAACGAGCGCACGTTACGCTGGCGCGGCAGGACATGAACGACCAGATAGCCCAGCGCGCCGAAGAGCAGCGCGATGATCGCGCCATGCGCGAGCAGGCTGAAGAGGTTGAGGCGGCTCCAGACGACCGTCGCGCCTTCGAGCGCCTGCAAGAGCACGCCGACCAGGACGGCGACGCTGCCCCAGTAGAGATCGGGCCGTCCCGCGCGCAAGCGCCGCGCCCAGAGGAAGAGCCAGACCGCGCCCGCCGCCAGCAGCAGCGAGGCGAAGCGGTGCAGGAAGACGATGCCCTGGCCACCGGTCAGGTTCGGCACAACCTGCCCGTTGCAGAGCGGCCACGTCGAACAGGCCAGTTCGACGCCGCGGTGGCGCACATATGCGCCAGTGTAAACGACGATGTAGGTGTAGATCGCCAGTGCGAAGACGAGGTTACGGAAGCCCGCCGGGACATGCCGGTCGCGCAACCGGTCGGTCGTGCTTTCCTCGAAGAGGAAGATTGAGACGAGCAGGATGCTGACGAAGGAGAGCAGCGAGACGCCAAAGTGCGCCGCGAGGATTTCAGGTGGCGTCGGATCGAAGACCACCGCCAGCGCGCCGAGCGCCGCCTGCAGGAAGAGGAAGATGACCATCATCGGCGCAAGAATTTGAATCTCGCGCCGTCTCCGCCAGTAGTAGAGCACGCCCGCGGTCAGCGCCAGCACGAGGATCGTCTCGATGCCGGTGACCGCGCGGTGGCTGAACTCAATGAGTGTGCTGACGGCGAACTCGGGAATGAACTGACCGTTGCAGAGCGGCCATGACCCGCCGCAGCCGCGCCCAGAGTTGGTCGTGGTCACGGTCACGCCCATCACCAGCACAATGAACATGCCGATGGTCGTGATGACCGAGAGGATGCGGACGAACCGGCGCGAGAAGATGCGTTCGAGCGTGTCACGCACGGTGGACGTCCTGGATGCAGAAGGTGTTGAAGGGGAAGACGCTGGCTCTGACATGGCGCGGCGACCTCAGTGAGTGGTAGGGGGAGAAGTCTGTGTCCTTTTAAGGATAAGCGATAGCGGGCCGAGGCGCAACGCCGAATGACCTCTAACGCCAGGGAAGTTCAGGCGTCATCGGCGCCCCGATCTTCGCCTTTGTCGCCACCCTGGACCGTCACCGCATTCTCCTCGTCGAAGAAGCCGGGAATCGGCTCGACCGTGATGACTCCGCCCGCCACATCCACGCTCTTCACGAATTCCTTGACGGTCGGCAGCAGGACATCCTTGCCTGTGCGCGCATCCTGAATCACCAGCAGATCGTTCCCCGCCGACTGGATGACATCGCGTACAACGCCCAGCGGTGTTCCATCCACGTGGACGACGCGTAGGCCGACGAGATCATGCAGGTAATAGTGATCGGGAGGCAGGGCGATCAGTTCACTGGCGGGAACGTAGAGCTTCTTGTTGCGCAGCGCCTCGGCGTCGTTGGCCGTCTCCACGCCCTCCAGCCGCAGGATGACGATACGCTGGTGCAGCCGCGCGCCGAGCACGCGCCGCTCGACCAGTTCGTCGCCCACATAGACTGTCGTCGTTTTGAGGAAGCGTTCGGGGAAATCGGTCAGCGGCTGGACCTTCACCTCACCACGGATGCCAAACATGGCCGTGATGAGGCCAATCGCCACCCACTCGTCGCTAGATGGCTCCTGGGTCTGGTTCCGGCGGCGCGCCCTATTCTGCAGGCTGCTCCGGCGCGTCTTGCTCTGGTTCAGGTCGCTCTTGTCCCTGATCTTCAATCTCCAGCCCTACATGGTGCTTGCCACGCAACGCGCCCGACGCGCGCATCAGCGAGCGCATGGACTTGGCGACGCGTCCCTGCCGCCCGATGACCTTGCCCAGGTCCTCACCGGCGACGTGCAAGCCCACCACTGTTGCGTAGCGGTCGTTGCGAATCTCGTAGACGCCGACACTGTTGGGATCGTCCACGAGGTTGCGCGCGATAAACTCGATCAGCCCCAGCATGCGATAGCTCCTGAAAAGCTCCTGGCAGGTCGCGCTTACTCTTCTGACTCGGCGGTGGCCTCTGGTTCGGCCTTTTCAGCCTTAGCCGCTGCCGCGACGGTCGCCTTCTCCGGCTGCGGGGTGTAGGCCTGCTTGGGCAGGATGCCTGCGCGCGAGAGCAGCGAACGCACCGAATCAGAGGGCTGCGCGCCGACGCTGATCCAGTATTTGGCGCGGTCGCCGTCGATCTGAATCGTGGACGGCTCGGTCAACGGATTATACCAGCCGATGTTCTCGATGATGCGGCCGTCGCGCGGGGAGCGCGCATCGGCGACGACGACGCGATAGCTCGGCGCGCCCTTGGCGCCGACGCGCATGAGGCGAATGCGTACCATGCCAGGCTCAACCCTCCATGTGGCGCGCGGACACTTCGCCGCCGTCACAGCAATAAAACCTTCGTTCGTAAAGCGCGCCAGCCCGGAAAAGATGGGCATCAGGCAGCCTCACTAGCATATCATGGCGTCGCGCGGCCTGTCAACGCGCACATACCTTGGGAGTTGCTCTGATTACGGGAGAACAAACCGAGAGATCATCCGGCGCGAATAGTTTCTTGGGGAAACAATATTGACTTCTCGGTCTCCTTTAGCCTACAATGGTTTCCATGGAAACGATAACGCAGCGGGCCTCGCCCGCTCGGTATCAGTCACTTTGGGGTCTGAGATGCCGGCGCTGGCCTCTCTGTATCACCTGAGAAAGGGAGTGTATTACAGATGTTGAGTCGTCTTCGTCGCTGGCACGAGACCTTGCTCCATCAGGTCATCGGACTGCCTGAGCGGCATCATACGAAGCCATACCTGCGATCTCATCCGGTAGTCCCCGCGCATCATCGTCGCGTCAATCCCAGCGCTGCTCAATCTCTCCAGATGCAAGTCACGCGCGAGATGCGGCGAGAACCCCGAATACTCCGCAGTTGGCAGCTCCAGATTTGCCAGGTTGTCGACCGACGAGGCGCCCAGAGTTCGGCGCGGGGCGACCATCGCGCCGAATCGTAGGGTACAGTAGGACTTTCCGTACACCTAACCATCCGGCCTCATATCTTCGATTGCATGTTGTACAGGTTCGCGTAGACGCCGTTCAGCGCGAGCAACTCGGCATGCGTGCCCTGCTCGGCAATGCCGCTCTCTGACAACACCACGATGCGCCGCGCGTTGCGGATCGTCGAAAGACGGTGCGCGATGACGAGCGTCGTGCGGTTCTCCGCCAGCTTCTCCAGCGACGCCTGCACCGCGCGTTCGCTCTCGTTGTCTAGGGCGCTCGTCGCCTCATCCAGGATGATGATCGGCGGATTCTTGAGGAACATGCGCGCGATGCTCAACCGCTGCTTCTGCCCGCCGGAGAGCCGCACGCCTCGTTGCCCGATGTCCGTGTCGTAGCCGTCCGGCAGCGCCGAGATGAAGTCGTGCGCGTGCGCCAGTTTCGCCGCCGCGACGATCTCCTCCCGCGTCGCGTCGGGCTTGCCGTAGCCAACGTTCTCCGCGACGGTCCCGGCGAACAGGTAGATGTCCTGCTGGACGACGCCGATGCTCCTGCGCAACGAGCGCATAGTGACGGCCCGCACGTCATGCCCATCCAGCAGGATGCTCCCCGCCGTAACGTCGTAGAAGCGCGGAATCAACGAGCAGAGCGTCGTCTTGCCCACGCCAGACGACCCCACCAGCGCGACGTACTCGCCAGCCTGAATCTCCAGCGAGAGACCTTTCAGGACGTGCTGCTGGTCGTCTTTGTACCGGAAGCTGACATCGCGGAACTCGATATGCCCGCGAACCAGCGGCAGATCGACCGCATCCGGCGCATCCTGCAGGTCGGGCTCGACCTCCAGCATCTCCATGAACCGCTGGAATCCCGTCATGCCCTCCTGATAGAGCCTGCCAAAGTTGATGAGCTTGTTGATTGGCTCGATGAGGATGGCGACGCAGAGCAGGTACGTCAGTAGATCGGCAAGGTCCAGCGAACGTTGCACGATGGCGACGGCGCCAAAGATGACGACGGCGATGGTGATGAGCTGGCCGAACGCGATCAAGCCGCTGGAAAAGTACGTATAGCCCCTATACTCAATCCTGCGGCTGGCGAGGAACCGGGCATTGGCGGAGGCGAACTTGCGCGCCTCGCTGTCCTCGTTGGTGAACGACTT
>DATAOM010000448.1:0-16292 GCA_036265775.1 Ktedonobacterales bacterium
CGCAGTAGTGAATATCCTCGGCCAGCGGGCTGAAGATCAGCGTGAGTGGCAGCGCCAGCAGACACTCGCCCAGCCTCACCGCGCGATCGGGCGTCTCACGCCGAGGAACAACGCGCATCCACCAGAGCGCCGCGCCGAGAATCACCGCTACGCGCAGCGGCGTGACGAGCCAGGACGCATCGAGCAGCGGCTGAGTGTAGACATTCGATGTGAAGAGGCGCAGCAGCATGCCATAGGGGGATTGATTGATATATTCGGCGTTGGCGTTGAAGGCGTTCCACTGCGTCAGGAAGGTCAGATACTCCTGCGTCCCGCGCGCGCCAATAATCACAAAAGGCGCGACGAGCAACGCTGTCGTCGCTATCGCGCCACGGGCCACCGCGCGCCAGTCGCCCTTCCAGAGCCAGACCAGCAGAATCACGCCTATCGTCGGCTTGATCGCGATGGCCGCGCCCAGCGGCAGCGCCGCCCAGGGATTGCGCCGTAGCCACAGGCCACATGCGCCGACGGCGAGCGCCGTCACCAGCAGGTCCGCCTGCCCCAGGGCCAGATCGTAGGTGGCGACTGCGCCCAGCAGGGTCGCGGCGGCGAAGGCCAGCGTCCCCAGCCAGCCGGAGCGATTGCGCAGGCCGCGATTCAGTTCGTAGCCCATCCAGAGGATTGCGGAGACGCCGAGCAGGCTCCACAGCAGCCACACGCCCTGATCGCTCAGGCCGAGGCGAACCGGCAGCGCGAGGACGACAGCCAAAAGTGGCGGATAGACATAGCCGCTGGCGCGCACACCTGCCGAGCCGGGACGCGCGTCGTGGGTCAGCGCGGCAAGTTGCGCATAGAGATCACCACCACTAGCGACATCATGCGCCGCCGCGACATACATGCGAAAATCGTAGCCGATCTGCGTCAGTGGCCAGATCGCGTGTAGCCACATCGCCGCGCCTACCGCCAGCGCGCCCACCCCAAGCAGCGCCGCGAGAATCCGTCTCTGCGGCGTCAGCGCAACGGGAATAGACATGGCTGAACGCACGTGAACTACTCTTTCCGATGACAAGACGAGAGGCGGGCCAGAAGCCATCGCTTCCAACCCGCCTCAAGTATAACGCAGCCATTGCGCGATCAAGCGCTCAGCGGCCGTTGCTCGTATCCAGCGCCTGGATGAGCACGGCGTTGGATGGCGTGCGCTCCATGACCTTGAGCAACTGCTCGGTGGCCTGCGTCACCGGCAGGTCCGCCAGGCGCCGCCGTAGCAGCGTCGCCGCGCGCAACTCCTCCGGTGAGAGCAGCATCTCCTCGCGCCGTGTGCCCGACTTGATGACGTCCACCGAGGGGAAGAGCCGCCGCTGTGAGAGTTCGCGCGAGAGGTGCAACTCCATGTTGCCGGTGCCCTTGAACTCCTCGTAGACCACGTCGTCCTGCCGGCTGCCGGTCTCCACCAGACACGTCGCCAGGATGGTGATGCTGCCGCCTTCGTCCAGGTTACGCGCCGCGCCGAACGCGCGTCGACCGGTGTCGAGCGCCTGCGCGTCAATACCGCCAGAGAGCGTGCGCCCCTGGCCACGGCTGGCGAGATTTTCGGCGCGGGCGAGGCGGGTCAGCGAGTCGAGCACCATGAAGGCGTCTTTGCCGGACTCCGCGACGCGTTTGGCCCGTTCGACGGCCACCTGCACCAGCCAGGCGTGCCGCTCGGTCTGCTCGTCGAAGCTCGCCGCATAGACATGCCCGCCGTTCGGCTCGATGCGCGCGCGCAGGTCCGTGACCTCTTCGGGGCGCTCGCCAACCAGCACAGCCATCACGACGGCGTCGGGATAGCCCTGCAGAACCGCCTCCGCCGCCTCGCGGATGAGCGTCGTCTTACCGGTCTTCGGCGGCGCCACGATCAGCGCGCGTGAGCCGAAGCCCAGCGGCGAGAAGAGGTCGATGATGCGCACGGAGACCGGACGAGGCCCCTGCTCAAGGCGAATGCGCCGCGTGGGGAAGGTCGCCGTCAACTGCTCGAAGAGGCGGCGTTCCTGCAGGTTCTCGACTGCGCCATCGTTCACCGTTTCCATCGCGACGACGGTACGCCGCCCGCCACGCTCCTCGGCGGTTCCGCTGACGATGTCGCCGGAGCGCAGGCCCATACGTCGCGCATCCTCAGGATTGAAGCGCGCGATTGATTGGAGCGTGCGTTCGTCCAGCAACTCCGCCTGGCTCAAGCCCTGACCGCCACCAGCCCAGAAGATGCCCTTCACCTCGACGACGCGCGCCGGAGTTTGTGGCTGGCGCTGGTTGGCTGAGGGATAGCCTGGCGCGTTGCGCTGTGGCCGCCCCTGCTGTTGCTGACCGCGTCCAGGCGTAGGGCCGCGCCGATCTGGCGTTGGCTGGTTGCGCCTGCCGGGCTGGTTGCGCTGCTGATCGGGCCTACCGGTGTTCCAGCGCTGCCCCTGTGGATTTCCATAGCCGCCGGGATAGGTCTGGCCGCGCGGCTGGCGGCCCTGCTGGCCTTGCGGACGCTGCGTCTGGTCTGGAGCGCCGTAGGCGTCATACTGCCCATAGGGTGGATATGGCGCGCCACTGGAGCCGCCAGAGCCATTTGTTGGTTGCTGTTGCTGTGGATGCTGGCGCTGCTGTGGTGTGCGCGCGCCAGGAGTATATGGCATGCCTCGTGTTCCTTGATGTGGCTGCTGGCCCTGCTGGCCCTGCTGGCCCTGCTGGCCTTGCTCGCGTCGCGCGAACGGCTGCTGCCAGCGGCCCGGTGTCTGGCCTGGCGCCTGGCCTGGTGTGTTGCGGCCATCCGTTCGCCCATTCTGAGCGTCAGGAGATAGCTGGCCGTTGTCGGCGCCATCCGCTGGAGTGGGCGCCTGTTCGCCGGGTATGGCGGGGGTGACGTACGGCCCGAAGAAGCGCCGTGGCGCTGGCCGGCTCGTAGCGGGAGCCGGGCCGGTGGGCTCGCCAGCGGACTCCGCGCTCCCTTGATGTTGTGTCTCCGCCTGCGCGCGCGACTGCTCCTGTGACATCTCAGGCGCTTGTGACGCGCCCTGGGAGCTGTCCGGCAAGGTAGGCTGTGTGGCGGCCTTGCTGCGCGGAGAACGTGTCGCGCGCGGCTTCCTGGCAGGCGCGGTAGCGCCATTGGATGCGCTCTCTGCCTCGTGCGCGTTCGTGGCGCTGTCAGCCACGCCGCTATCTGTGGACTTCTTCGTGGCGCGCTTGCGGGCAGGCTTCGCGGGCGTCTCAGCTTCCATCACCGCTGTCTGTGGCGCAGGCGCTTCGGCTGTAAGGCTCGTCGCGCGCTCGTTGCTGACGGCGGGTTTTGCCCGTGGCGCGCGTTTGCGCGTCGTCTTGACCGCCCCATCCTCGGGCGTCTGCTCTGTTCGCTCCGTCTCCTGACGGGTCTCCTGATCCTCTGGCACTCTGGCCTCCAAACATATAGACCGGGCGCGCTCATGCGCCGGAATGCGCTCGCCGAAAAATCAAACAAATCAAACACGACGCTACAACACTGTGCGACGATAAACGTGACATACGCTCGCCGCTGCGGCGCAACGGCCTGAGTCGCATCACCTGGCCTCATTGCCAGGACGCAGTACCCTTGAGAGTTCGCATCCGCCCAATCCACCCATAGATCGTCTCTGCGCGAACGTGCGCTCAAGCGCTAGAGATGTTCTCGGAGGGATCTATCGCGCGCCCCCGGCTGGTGTGCGCAACGCGATGCGCGTGACAACTTCCACCGGAATGACGATTGCGCTCTGGAGCATCTATCCTCGATCAACCTGCATGTGAGCCAGGCATGAATCATGCCGCTCGTGGAAGCGATGGTCATCGACCACCGTGATAATGCCGGTAAGACTTGCGTGTCCGTCCACATCCGCGCGACGGGTTCGCGCCCTATATGCGCTGTTTCAGGCTAGTAGTGAATCGCGTCGTGGCCGGGATGAACTGTGAGCGTGAGTCCGGCGTGAAGGGAAGCGCATGTTCTCTCTGAACTGCCCGCTGTGCAGGCCACGCCACACCCATTAAGATCATGAGCGGACAGCGCCAGGAGAAGATGGCTCCAGCCGGGAATGCACGCCACGAACGCGGGCGTCGCTCCTCTGACTTGTTATACCAATAATGCTGACACGCGCGCAACTCGTACCAGACAATGCGGAAAGCAGGGAGTTGGCGGAAGAAGCGGCGTGCTGTCCTTCTGACCATCCAGTACGAACGAGGCGCGCGATGCGCCACAGTGGAGGTCAGAACGTCGCCCTTTTGGGCTGCGCCCAGAGTGGTATCAACCATCTGGGCCGGACGAAACGGTAGCGCGCAAACCGCAGTAGGTATGTTGCGTCGCTGCCTGAGAACAGTATATCAAGCGCGGAACACAATGTCCAGCGAACGTGCGTCTAGGCTAGCAGCGCCGCTAGATCGGGATTAGATCGAAGGCGCGCCGGGATCGGCCGGCCGTCGCCCCGCAACGCCATTCTCCGAGCCATCCCGCGTGGGAACGTCGGCGCTTCCAGGGCTGGTCACATCGGGACGCAGCGCGCGCTGCTCGGCGATGTTCAACGGGGCGCTATCAAAGCTTTGCTCACCTTCCTCCTCGCCCGACTGATCTGCGCTCGCCTCCAGACTCGTCTCCTGATCCTCCTCAGGCGTCTGCCCCGACTCCGTCTGCCCAGACTCTGGCGCCTGGCGCACGACGCGTACCTTGGTGACGCGCCGCCCTTTCGTCCCCAACACCGTGATCGTCAGGTCTTCAAAGTGGACGACATCGCCGGTGATGGGAATCTTGTCGAGTTGTGCGATCACGAAGCCACCGAGCGTCTCGTAGTCACCCTCGGGCAATTCGCGGCCCACCAGCTCGTCGAACTCCTCGACGGGCAGCTTGGCGTCGATGATGTACTCGTTCTCGCGCACGCGCTCGAAGAGCGCCTCCTCGACGTCGTACTCGTCCTGAATGTCGCCGACGATCTCCTCGACCAGGTCCTCGATGGTCACCAGCCCGACGACGCTGCCATACTCGTCGCTGACGATGGCCATGTGGACGCGCTCCTTGCGCAACTCGCGCAGCAGGTCGTCCAGCCGCTTGGACTCCGGCACGAAGTATGCCGGGCGCACCAGCGCGCGCACCGAGGTGGGGCGCTCGTGGTCGGTGTAGACGCGCAACAGATCCTTGGCGTAGAGCAAACCGATGACCTCATCCAGGGTGTCGTCGTAGACCGGGATACGCGACTGCCCGCCCTGGAGCATCACATGGGTCGCCTCGTCGATGGAGACATCGGCCTCGACGGCGATGATGTCGATGCGCGGAATCATGACCTCGCGCACGGTCGTCTCGGCGAGGTCGAAGACGGCGCCAAGCATCTCGCTCTCGTCCTCTTCGAGCACACCCTCCTCGCCGCCGACCTCGACCATCATGCGTAGCTCATCCTGCGTGACGAAAGGCGTCTTATCGCCGGGCTTGCCGCCGAGGAGACGGATGATGCCGTTCGAGATCCAGGTGAAGAGCGCGACGAACGGGCGCAACACGACCATCAGCCACTCGACCGGCGTCACGAGTACGCGCGACCAGCGTTCCGGCGCGCGCACCGCCGCCGACTTCGGCGTGATCTCGCAGAAGATCAGCACAATGATCGAGAGGATGATCGTCGAGGCGACCTCAGCGCCGTTGAAATCGAGGTCCACCGCAATCAAAGTGGCGATTGTCGAGGCGGTAATGACCGAGAGGTTGCTCATGATCAGGATCGTCGTGATAAAGAGGTGCGGCTCGCGCATCAGGCGATCGATGCGCTTGGCGACGCCGTCGCCCTCCTCCGCCTGCTGGCGGATGCGGATGCGATTGACCGACGTAAGGGCGGTCTCGGCGGCGGCGGAAAGCCCCGCGATCACTAGCGATACGAGCAGCCCGATCAGCAAGAGCCAGTCGCGCGTTTGCATGCCGCGGAAGCTTACTTCCGCGAATGGTAATGATGTGAAAATGTGAGATAAGCCAGCTATGGCGCTCTCGACGTTCAATGCTTTCTCCCCCGCCGTGGCTCCGATGGCGGTTCTTCTGCCAGCGGCCCAAATCAGCGGATACCGCGAAGTTTATTCGCGGGCGCGATCCATCGCAGTGCGATCTTTCGCGTTCATGCCTTCTATTGTATCTTGTGCGGCGGCCTCGTGCGCGTCCTGTGCCTCAGGACTTGGTTTCTGCCGATGCTTGATGACGCGCGCGGGAATGCCCACCGCGACACCACCGGGCGGCACATCGCGGCGCACGACCGAGCCACCCCCGATCATCGCGTAGTCGCCAATGGAGATCGGCGCGACGAGCTGCGAATCCGAGCCGAGGAAGACGTCCTCGCCGACCTCCGTACGATACTTCTTGCCATCTGCCGAGAAGTTGGAGGTGATGACTCCGGCGGCGACGTTGGTGCGCGCGCCGATGCTGGCATCGCCGACGTAGCTGAAGTGATGCATCTGCACGTCCGCGCCAAGCGTCGCGTTCTTGACCTCAGCGAAGTTGCCGACATTCGCGCCGCTGGTGAGCCGCGCGCCGGGACGCAGGTGGCTCATCGGGCCGACACGTGATCCCGGCTCCATGACCGCCTCCTCGACCCACGAGGCCAGCGCCAGGCAATCGTCGTCGATCTGGCTGTCGCGGATGACGCTCTGCGGGCCAATCACACAGCGCTCGCCGATCACCGTTGCGCCGGAGATGGTGGTTCCGGGGCGGATCATCGTGTCCTGACCGATGCGCACGCCAGTGTCAATGTATGTCGTCGCCGGGTCCTCGATGGTGACGCCGGAGAGCATCAGGTCGTGGAGGATACGCTCGCGCAGCACGCGCGCCGCAGCCGCGAGCTGCACGCGGTCGTTGACGCCACCAGTCTCCTCGATGGAGCCGCTGACGGTGGCGAGCGGCGCGCCTTCGCGCACGGCGACCGCGATCAGATCGGTAAGGTAATACTCGCCGTTCTCATGCGCTTCCAGCCGGTCCAGCCGCGACCAGAGCCAGTCCGCCGCGAAGCAGTAGATGCCGGAGTTGACCTCTGGCAGCGCAAGCTGCTCCGACGTGGCGTGGCGCGCCTCGACGATTCCAGCGATGTGCCCCTGCTCGTTGCGGATGACGCGGCCATAGTCGGTGGGGCGGTCGGCGATGCCAGTGAGGAACGTGAGCGTCGCGTTGGCGTGTTCGTGCTCAGCCAGCAGCGCGCGTAGCGTCTCGGCGCGCACCAGCGGCGTATCGCCATAGAGGACGAGAATGGTCGCGGGTGGCGTAGACAGGCCAGTCAGCGTCTCGCGTGCGGCGCGGACAGCGTCGCCGGTGCCAAGTTGCGGCTCCTGCAGAATCCAGTGAGGCGCGCCGCTCGGCGGCGTGAAGTGGATGGCCTCGCGGACCTGCTCGCGCTCGTGTCCGACGACGATGGCCCAGGCGTTAGCGTAGGCGGTCTGGCCGCTGGTACTGTCTCCCTCCGCGTCGGCGGAGGGACTCTCAGTGGTGGTAAGCGCCTCGGATGCGGCGCGCAGGACGTGTTCAAGCATGGCGCGACCGGCGACCTGGTGCGCGACCTTGGGCAGCCGCGAACGCATGCGTGTCCCCTTGCCTGCGGCGAGGATGACGACGCCGACCGGTCTTCTGACGGGTCTCATACGAATGGCCCGTTACTCCCTCTCAGATGGTGATTGCGGCTCGCGTTGCCCTGTCGCTGATCTTCCTGAACATGACATGGGGCATATCGTGAAGTAGCGAGCCGGCTCGGGCGCCAGGATTCGAACCTGGGATCGTGGATCCAAAGTCCACTGCCTTACCGCTTGGCCACGCCCGAAGGATTGAATGTATCCACGCCAACCGCTCTGGCCGCGCGCGAACACCACGCAGTATACCACACGGCTTGCCATCTCCCATGCTACTCCGACTCGTCTGGGCACTGCGCATAGCGAATATGGCTAAAGATAATTTGTGAGAGCCGGGAGACGAAGAAGAGCCTAGAGGCCGAGAATCCAGCCGGAGTCTCCTACATTCCTAAAATCCAGAGACCAGACGAGCTTCGCCTGATGATCGCCAAGGGGCGCAGTCACGATAAGATCTCCGATAATGGTATCGCCACTGACGAAGGTGTAAAAAGGGAGGTAGTGGCCTCCTGTATACCAAGGCGGAGGTTCCTTGGAAGGCACATGATAGTCCCAGGGATGTCCGCTGCTGGTTGCTACGAGGAAGTCAGTAGGACTGATAAACTGCGAGTAGCCGTCAATATCCGTCAGTTTCATACGGGCCAGGATGATGACATCACCAGGATTTGCTTGGTGTGTTTGATCTGCGGGAATGACCTCGACAGACAGCAGTGTGGCGGCCTGAGTCCCAATAATGATCGTCTCACCTATCCTGGAAATGCTCGGGACATGCGTCGGTGTCGGCGAAGGATATTCAGTGAAATACGTCTGATCATCGTAATAGCTATCGTAGCGATCATATCTCAGAGAAGAGAGTACACTCCAGGCGAAGAATATTAAACCGGCTATGCTGATCAGGTAGCAGACGAGCGTGATGTGGCGTATAGCCCCGCCGGCGCCCGGAGCTGCGGGTGAGCGTCGGTGGACATGACTGGCTTGTGATGGCGTATCGATTGGAGGCTCTGGAGTCGCCATGTGTCCTCACTTCGCATGACTCGGCGCCATCTATATTTGCCAATCCTGTCCTCATGTTGCTGTATACGCGCAGCAGCATAACAACCGATCATAACCATGTCAAGGATCGTCACTGTCGTACATCAGGGTTCTGTCTAAATGTGACCCGTTTCTCTGGCCATCGTGCGCATGCAGACAGCCGGTGGTACAGTGCGTTGAGCCAAACTAATGCGCTCACAGTCATCATCTCGCGTTTGCCATCAACCGCCGGGGGAGGAAGATCGCTCATGCCCACCAGCCTCGCGCAGAAGCTGCGCATCCTCGAAGGCAGCCGCGTCGCGCTGCTCAACGCGCCCGAGGGCTATGCGCGCACGCTCGATCCGCTGCCTGGCGGCGCCGAGGTCACAGCCATCAGCGCAGACGCCAGCGAACAGTATGACGTGACGCTGCTCTTTGCGCGTGATCACGCCGAAGTCGAACGCCTCGCCCCCAGCGCCATCGCCGCGACACGCGATGGCGGCGTCCTCTGGATCGCCTGGCCGAAGGGCGGCGCGAAGGCAAAGGGCGCGATCACACGCGACACGCTCTGGCCGGTGATGGCGGCGCTCGGCTGGGGACCCGTGTCGAACGTCGCGCTGGACGAGACATGGTCGGCGTTGCGACTGCGCCCCGAAGTCGAGGTCAAGCGCACAAGCAAGACGCTCGGTCACGTGTAGCTGACGCGTACCTATGCGCTGGTCGGAGGACTGCTCACATCCGCTGGCAGGCGCAGCGTGAAAGCAGTTCCCTCGCCAGGGACGCCGCTGCTCTCGGCTGTGATCGTCCCGCCCATGCCCTGAGCGAAGACACGGCAGAGGTAGAGGCCAAGCCCCGACCCCGCCACGTTCGAGGCCAGGTCGCGCGGCAGGCGCACAAAGCGGTTAAAGAGCAGGGAAAGCTGGTCTGGTGGGACGCCCTGACCGTAATCGCGCACGATGATCTCTACCTGGTCTCGCACAGGCTCGGAGCGTCGTCGCCCCAGCCGCTGGCGAGTGGTGGGCGCCGGGATGAGTTGCGCCGTCACCTCGATAGGTGTGTCGGCGAGCGAATATTTGAGCGCGTTCGAGAGCAGGTTGGTGAGGATCTGCTGCGTGCGCGCCCGATCACCCCAGGCCGTGAGTCCGTCGGGGATCTCAACACGCAGGTCGCGCTGAACGCCCTCACTCACACGTGGATCAATCAGCGCCATCGCGCCATCCAGCGCCGCGCGCACGGGAACTGGCTCGGCGGCGAAGGTGTCGTCGGCTTCGATGCGCCGGATGTCCAGCACGCTTGTCAGCAGGTCCACCAGCGTATCCGCCGTCTGGCTCGCCTTCTCCAGCGAGCGGTCTACCTCCTGCTCCGGCAGCCGCTTGCGCCCCAACCGCAGGTAGTCAATGTAGCCCTGCAGCGTCATGATCGGCGTGCGCAGCTCGTGATTGATGTGTGTGATGAATTGCGCCTTGAGAGTGTCGAGCCGTTGCGCGCGGGCGAAGGAGACGCCAAGCGCCCGCAGCGTCTGCTGATACGTCAGCCAGATCGCGATCATGACCACCGCGACCGCCCACTGATAGGTCAGCGTCACCGAGAGAATCAGCGCGATCTGCCCGTGGAGGATCGGCTGCAGCGGCTGCGGACGCGGCGCGCGCACCAGAATGATGACCGTGACGACGTTGATGATCGCCGTGCCGATGATAATGGCGCGCAGATCGCCCAGCAGTCCGATCAGCGCAATCGCAATTACTAATGATGCGACCTGAATCAGGCTGAGCGGCGTCAGCCCCTGCGCGAAACAGGCGATGGTTACCGTCGCCAGCACGCCACCGCCGCCGGTCCAGAGCGCTATCGTCGAGGCGGCTCCCAACCGCCCGCGCCGCAACGCGACCCAGGAGGCGCCGAAGAGCACAGCCAGCGCGAAGGTCAACGCATCGTTGATCCACACGCTGACGTCCTGCTGTGGATTGAGGAGAAGCGAGGCGGTGGCGACAAGGCAGGCGAGGCCAGTGAGGATCACTCCCGCAGGCGCAATCGCCGTCAGCAAGCGGCGCCGGCGCGCGCGCTCATACGTTTGATATTCGGTGCGCTCTGCGAGAGTGACAGAAGACATTGCGCCGGTCTGCGCATTCATCAGGGCCTCATCGAGCTGCTCGATCCGTTCGGCTTGTTCGACGACCTCTGTCATGCCTCACCCTCCTCCGCCAATGCCCGTAGCGTACGCTCGCGCTCGGCGCGGCTCGTCGCAATCGCCGCCTGTATCGCCTCAATCAGATCAGGAATCCTGACCGGCTTCACCAGATAGCGGTCAGCTCCGGAGAGCAGCCCCGCCAGGCGATTCTCCTCCTGCGCCAGCGCCGTGAGTATCACCAGCGGAATTTCCGCCGTCTCTGGATCACCCCGCAGCGCATGGGCAAGCTGAAAGCCATCAATGCCAGGCATCATCACATCGATCACGACGCAGTCCGGGCGCTCGCTGACCGCCAGCTCCAGGCCGGTTGCGCCATCGGGCGCGTTGAGGATGCGGAAGCCGCCGATATAGCGCAGCGAGTTCGTCAGCAATTCAAGGAGGTCGGCGTTATCGTCCACAAGCAGAACAGTTTGTTCCCCAGCGGCGTCTGGCGTGGTCATTGATAGTGTCCTTAACATCCCCGTGCTGTGGCGAGCCAGCGTTCGCCATATAGGCCCGTCACACCCTACCTCGCCACGCCGCTCCAAAGCAAGTTGAGAGGTTCCGTGTCAGTAAGCGCGGAACCTCTATCGGGCCTTCAGCCAGTGCGCTCTCGGCTCGTGTATGATGAGCGCAATCGCATCATCTCTAGTTTGTCATCGTTCCCTCAACGAGGAGCGCGGACATGAGCGAGCCACGTCACTGGTGGCAGGACGCTGTCATTTATCAGATCTATCCACGCTCGTTCCAGGACAGCGACGGCGATGGCGTCGGCGATCTGGCCGGTATCACAGAGCGACTGGATTACCTGCGCGCGCTCGGCGTGGACGCGCTCTGGCTCTCGCCCATCTTTCCCTCGCCCATGCGCGACTTCGGCTATGACGTGAGCGACTTTACCGCCATCAGCCCGGAGTTCGGGACGCTGGAAGATTTCCGCACGCTGCTCAGAGTCGCTCACGAGCGCGGTCTGCGCGTCCTGCTCGACCTCGTGATGAACCACACCTCCGACCAGCATCCCTGGTTCCTGGATTCATCCGCCTCGTGCGAGAACCCAAAGCGCGACTGGTATCTCTGGCGCGACGGCAAGCCAGGGCGCAGTAGACGTCCCGCGCCGCCAAATAACTGGCAATCGGTCTTCGGTGGCTCGGCATGGCAGTGGGATGAACGCACAGGCCAATATTATCTGCACTCGTTCCTCAAGGAGCAGCCTGATCTCAACTGGCGTCACCCCGAGATGCGCGCCGCAATGATGGAGATCATCCGCTACTGGCTGGAGCTAGGCGTGGATGGCTTCCGGCTGGATGTGGCGAACTGCTTTATGAAGGATGAGACCTTGCGCGACAACCCGCGCCGCGCCTTTGGCCTGCGTCCCTACGACCGCCAGCGCCATCTGTACGATTTCAGCCAGCCCGACAACCTCGATGTCATGCGCGAAATCCGCTCAACGGTAGACTCATACGCGGGACGTGTCACGATTGGCGAGATCTACGCCCTGCCGCCTGGCGACACCGCCATCTCCGCCGCGTACTACGCCAATGGTGAGGGACTCCATATGGCGTTCGACTTCGCCTTTCTCTTCTCACCCTGGCGCGCGGACGCCTTCGCAGTCGCTATTGACCGCTGGGAGCGCGCGCTCGACCCTGACCACACACCGTTCAACTGGCCAAACTACGTGTTGAGCAATCACGATCAGCCACGGGCTATCACACGCTACGCGACGGGAAATGAGGAGGAGACGCTAGCCCGCGCCCGTGTGGCCGCTGCGCTTTTGCTGACGCTGCGAGGCACGCCATTCGTCTACTACGGCGAAGAGATCGGCATGCGCAACGGCCGTATCCCGCGCAGCCGCATCCAGGACCCCTTTGGCAAGTCCTACTGGCCGATCTATAAGGGGCGCGACGGCGAGCGCACGCCGATGCAGTGGAGCGCGAAGCCGCAGGCTGGCTTCACGACAGGTAAGCCGTGGCTACCGGTCAATCCAGACAGCGCCAGAGTCAGCGTCGCCGCGCAGCAGGATGACCCGGAGTTCCTGCTCAACTGGTATCGTACGCTGATCGCCTTACGCAAACGTGAGGTCGCCTTGCGCGCGGGGAGCTACCGGCGTCTCAGCGCGCCGAGATCGCGGGCGCTTTGTTACCTGCGAGAGACTGGCGGCCAATCTGTCTGCGTCGCGCTCAACTTCGCGCGTAACACGCAGACTATCGAACTGCCTGATGGTGGCGTATGGCGTGTCCTGCTCGGCAGCCATCATCTGGAAGGCAAGGTGTTGGAAGGTGGCGCATTCACCTTGCCGGGATACGGTGTCGTGATCGCGCGGCGCGGACGATGAAGGGCGTTATGGCGGCGGTATAGTATACTGGACTGGCCCTGGCGCGCCCGCTTCCCGTGATTTCTGGCCGCGCTATCCAGACCAGAGAGAGAACAGAGCGTCATGACGTCCCCCACCCCTGAGCCATCCTCCAACCCCATCGTCTTCCTGCTCGACTGCGATAATACCCTGCTTGACAACGACACTCTCAAGGCCGACCTGGCGGCGCAATTGCATGCGCTGCTGGGGCGGGAATTGTCCGAGCGCTTCTGGCAGGAGTATGAGGAGGTACGCCGACTCACCGGCATCGTCGATCTGCCACTGACATTTGAGCGCTGCGCACAATGGCTTCCGAACGCAGGTCTCGTCCAGCAGGTGGAAGCGCTCGTCATGGACTATCCCTTCGAGCGCAGGCTCTATCCTGAGACGTTGGAAACTCTGCGCTACCTGCGCACGATTGGCCTGCCCACCATTGTCTCTGACGGCGACACAGTGTATCAGCCGCGCAAGATCGAGCGCAGCGGGCTTGCCGAGGCGGTCAACTGGCAGGCCGTGGTCTATGCGCACAAGGAAGATCACCTGCAGGAGATCATGGAGCGCTGGCCAGGGCGGTACTATGTCACTGTGGACGATAAGGCGCGCATCCTCGCCGCGCTCAAGCGCCTGCATCCCGATCGCTTCGTCACCGTGCAGGTGATGCAGGGCCACTATGCGCAGGCGTCCACACAGTTCGCGCCGCCGCCCGACATTACCATCGCCCACATCGGCGATCTATGCGTCCTTGGGCCATCGGACTTCGAGCGTCATCTTGTCCCCACGCCAGAGCCGCGCTCCTAAGAGACCTGAAGAGGCGTCTCGCCTGTCATGTAGCTGTCCTGCGCTCGCCCCGACCGCGGAAGGAGTCGCCGCCGTGACGTTTCGCTTCCGCACGATGCGCTGGCGCGACATCGGCGCTGTTGCTGGGTGGCGCTATCCCGGCCCGTACGCCTACTACAACTTTGATCTCCTCTCCCTGGCGACAATCCTGATGGCGCAATCGCTCTTCGGCGCGATCAGCGATCCCACTTATTTCACGGTGACGGATGAACGCGACCAGATCGTCGGTGTCTTCTCGTATATCTGGCACGCGCGTGGCGTGCTGGAGGTCGGTTTGGCCATGCGCCCCGATCTGACGGGACGAGGCCGTGGCCTGGGACTTGCGTTTGTGCTCGCCGGACTGGACTATGCGCGCAAGCGCTTCCGTCCGCAACGCTTCTATCTCACCGTGGCGACCTTCAATACTCGTGCGCGAACGGTCTATGAGCGCGCAGGATTTGTGCGTATTGGGACGACGACCAGCCATCGCGGCGGCAGAAGAGTCGAACTGATCGAGATGATGCGCGACGCCTGATACGCTGTCGCGCCATACCGTTGTAGAACGACTCTCCGCCCCCGCGATCGGCACGCTGCTTGGCGGTATGGTGCGACGCAGTATGATGCCTGCTAGGATGAAAAGACGCTGCAGCAGCGCGCCCGCGAGGTTGCTTCACTGGTACCCCACTGCTATACTGCGGCCATCGTGTCAAGTGCGGTGAAAGGCGACAACCGTTGTGATGCCTACTTCATCGTCTGCCTCTGGGAGAGCGACCGAAAGCGCCGCATCCACGAACGATCTCATCACCGTTGGGGCGATGGCCATCGTCGCGTACCTCATCTCCGCCTTCACGCATGAGGCCCTGGGGCATGGACTGGCCTCGCTGATCGTCAACGCCCCAATCAAGCATGTCACCAGCCTGGATCTCGTCTCAGATCTGTCGCATCTTACGCCATGGGGCGCCCGTTTCGTCGATGCAGCAGGGTGCGCCGCCCAATTCATTGTAGCTGGGGTCGTGTATGTCATCTATCGTCGCACCCCCTCAGCGAGTGGAAACAGGCGCTATTTTCTCTGGCTCCTCTACTTTATCAATGTCCTCATTCCCGCTGGCTATTTGATGGTGCTCTCCTTCGCGCCGTTTGGCGACTGGAATGACTTTGTCCACGGGCTACACCCCGAACTCCTCTGGCGCCTCGCGCTGACCATCATCGGTGCGAGCATCACCCTTGCCGCGATCTTCATTGGCGCGCGTCAGCTGGATGAATTCCTTGGGCAAGAGGCCTCCAAACGCTTTGGCCGCGCCATGCAGTTAGTGCTGACCAGCTACCTCGCCGGGAGTACGGCGAATACCTTGGCTGGCATCTTCAATCCCGACGGGGCAATTCTCGTCTTAATCTCCGCGGCAGCCGCGACTTTTGGGGGGACAATTTGCCTCTTCTGGACCGGATATGTCGCGGGTCGCCTCCCTGCGCGCGCTGACACGCCGATCCTGCCACGCAGCGTGACGCGACAGACAGGCTGGCTCATCGCTGGCGCGGTTGCCCTCGTCATCTATTTCGCCGTGTTAGGACCAGGTACTCCTCGGTAAATGACGTCGGCGCAGCGAGAGAGTAGGACACCTCATGAGCGTAGAGCGCGCAAATCTCCTACGCTGTCGTGTCCTACCGGTGGAGAATGGCAGCTCCGTTGACATGGTGGGCTTGCGACGTGGCAGGGCGTCATACTACAACGGTATGGTGCAACACGGTATGAGGCGCGATGATACAAAGATCCGCCGCAAGCAGTAGCCCCCGACTCACTGGAACTCTCCAGAAATCGGGGGCTTGATATGGAGTGCGGTGCGCTACACGTCGAGGTTCTTGACGTTGCGCGCGTGCGACTCGATGAAGCGGCGGCGGGGCGCTACGTCGTCGCCCATGAGCATCGAGAAGGTCTCATCTGCCTTCATCGCATCCTCGATGGTCACCTGCAAGATGGTGCGGCTGGCCGGATTCATCGTGGTCTCCCACAGTTCCTCCGGGTCCATCTCGCCCAGACCCTTGTAGCGACTGACGGAGGCGTTCTTGTTCGGCCCCAGCGTCGCCAGGAACTCGTCGCGCTCCTGGTCGCTATAGACGTACGTGCGCTGCTTGCCGACCTGGATGCGATACAGTGGCGGTTGCGCGATGAAGAGATGTCCCTCGTTGATGAGCCACTCCATGTGGCGGAAGAAGAACGTCAGCAGCAGCGTGCGGATGTGGCTGCCGTCCACGTCGGCGTCGGTCATGAGGATGATGCGCCAGTAGCGCAGCTTCTCCGGCGTGAACGACTCGCCGATGCCCGCGCCGAGCGCCGTAATGATATTCTTGATCTCCTCGCTGGAGAGCATCTTGTCCAGCCGCGCG
>DATAOM010000449.1:0-2456 GCA_036265775.1 Ktedonobacterales bacterium
TTCACTGCCCGGCGCCTCGATGACACCATCCAGCGTCACGGACTCCGACGCGATAACTCTGCGCATGTAAGTGCTCCGCCTGTCACGCATGATCGGCTCACGCTCCGTGCAGGCAGGATATCTCAGGGCAAGGGCTGTGTATTGTACAAAAACGACAACTGCCCAGATCGGCGCTCATCCATGAGTTCCGCTGGCGCTCGGCCGATGTAATGCCGCAGCGCGCGGGTCAGGTGCGGCTGATCGAAGTAGCCCGCTGCATGCGCGACCTCGACAATGGAGACGCCTCGCCGCAAGAGGAGCGTCGCGTAGCGCGCTCGCTCGATCTGGCGGATCGCGCTATGGGTCAGGCCGGTCGCGCGCAGAATGTGTCGTTGCGCGGTTCGTAAGGAGCGCTCGTTGAGTTCGCCCTTGATCGCAGCCTCCACGACAGACTCACGGATCAGCAGCCCCTCACGCGCGAGCCGGGCGACGAACGTATCCGCATTCTCGTAGGTGGGAAACTCCCATGCGCCGCCATGCAGCCAGAAGGATTTGCTTGACGCGTCCGGCAGATTCAGCCCTGTATCCACGAGACCGCTGGCGAGCAGATGCGGCATGATGGTCCCCAGCGTGAAGCGGATGCCCAGCCAATCGCCGTCGGCGAGGCAGTCCAGGGACGTCGCTCGTGTTTCCGGTCCACGCACCGTGAGGAAGGTCTCGCCCTGGAGCCGAGAGACAACCATCTCCCACCGGCTCTCGGCTATGGAGGAGAAGGAGCCGTCACGCTCACTATGACTCCGCCAGATCCGCTCGACAAACGGCGAGTCCGACGGCCTCTCGTCGAAGCGCAGGATCATGTCGCCTCCTATCTATCAGGCGCTACGTGTCAGTATATCCCGCTCGGAGGAGGCGGCCTGTCTCCGGAAGTGATACCCAGCCAAGCGTAGCTGCACGATACGCTCGGACAGATTTCTGCTGGTCTCCATCACATCTTCGCGCCTACAATCAGAAGACTGCGGCATATCTGTATGTTCGATTGACGCCGCGCAGTGGCGCCAGAGAACAGGCAAGGTGGCATGGATCGCGGCGAGTGGCTGAAGCAGCGCTGGCTATGGACGCGGCTACCATTAGTATCCCACCGACGAGCAGGCATGCAACTGGCTCACGCAGGCGCGGTTTCTACTAGTAGAGTACTCCAAGGGTAATGGCTACCACCGTTACTTGGCTAGACGATAAGACGTAGTTCCACCGATATGTCATTACAAACCCTGTCCCACAACCGAGAACCAGTCTCACGCGAGCGGCTCTATACGCCGCCCGTCCTGCTGCTCGCCGCTATCGTCGGCGTCTCCTTCTTTGGCGCGGGCTTCGTGATGCCGTTGCGCGCGCTCTATGGGCGTTCGGTCGGCGCGAATGGTGTCGAGATCGGGCTGATGGCTTCGTCGTTCCTGCTGGCGGGCCTCCTCGCCGCGCCCCTGATCGGCCGGCTAACGGACAAGGTTGGCGCAGGCAACGTCCTCTGGGCTGGGCTGCTGGCGCATACGGTACTCGTCCTGGCCTATATCCCCGCGCAGGACCCCATTCTCTTGATTGGCCTGCGCGCGCTCGAAGGTGTCGCCGCCGCCGCCGCCTACCCGCCCGCCCGCGCCCTGATGAACCGCCTTGCCCCCGCGACACGCCAGGGCGAGGCGCTGGGTATGCTCGCCTCGGCGCAGACCGCGGGCATCCTGCTCGGCCCTGTGATTGGCGTTCTGCTGGCGAGCCAGAGTGGCTACAACGCCGCCTTCGCGCTGGCGAGTCTGCCGCTGGCGCTCGGCGTGGCCGTCACGCTGTTCTTCCTGCCACGCCGCGCCAATGGGGAGACTTCTCCGCCCGATGCGGTCCTGGGAAACTGGCGCGTCGCCTTTACCCGTCCACTCACGCTCACCTATGCGCTACAGACGGCGCTGGGCATGAGCGGTGGCGTCATCATCACCGTATGGTCACTCTACATGGCCGACCGTGGCGCGTCGTTGCCACTGATTGGCCTCTCCTACACGACCTATGCCCTGCCGAGCATGCTGCTCACCCCGCTCGCCGGCCGGTTCAGCGACCGCGTAGGGCGCTTCTGGCCGCTGACGCTTGGCTTCGCGCTTTTCGGCGTGGTCTGGCTCGTGTACGGCTTCCCACTCACGCCAATCACCATCATCATCGTCTCCGGCCTGGAGGGCATTCCCGCTTCGCTGCTCTCAGCCTCGCTCGGCGGACTGCTCGCCGACTCGACGCCCGCCAATGCGCGTGGACGGGCGCAGGCCAACTTCAGCGCGTCCGGCACACTCGGCAGCCTCATTAGCTCCGTGCTGGCGGGCGCGCTCTACGCCAGCGGTCCCGGCATCCCCTTCGTCGTCGTGGGCCTCGTCTATCTCCTCATCCCGCTGATTCTCTTCCTGCCGGCTCTGCGCCACCTGATCTCGCGGAGCCACCTGCGCGCCGCTGAG
>DATAOM010000450.1:0-4351 GCA_036265775.1 Ktedonobacterales bacterium
AGCATGTCTCGGATTGTCGCACACGGCGGACGTGACGGGACGGCAGAGAGGCGCTCGCGGTCAGGGCTTCAGTGTCAGAATGCCCGTCGCGTTCGACGCCTGCTTTCCCGCTGAGTAATACATCGGCTGATACTTGTTCTGGTCCCATAGCGGTACGAGATCGCTATAGTGCGCCGATCCCGGCTGCCCCGACTCGCCCGTCGTGGTCACCCAGAGCGAGTTATCGAAATCGCTCAGGTCGATGATCTGGCGCATCGAGGGCACCGTTTGCTGACTGTAATTGGCTGGATCCGCTGAGAAGCCACCTCCACCTGCCGCGTTCACCGTCACGCTGTCCCCGGGACGATCCAGCGGCGCAACGTCGAAGAGATAGTTCAGCGGGGAGACAGAGGCCAGCGGATGCGCGAAATGCGCCTGATGCAGCGCGCCCCAGCGCCACTTCGAGGTGTCTGAACCGAGTTTGCTTCGCAGTTCACCCATCGCGTCGCTGAGCGCCTTGACGATCACGTCATTCGGCGACGAGGTGATGAAAGGCGAGCTTGGCCGGTCGAGCAGATTGATGAGAACGGTAAAGACGCCGCTCGACGAGAAATTGCTGCGGTAGATTCCATATACGTCCTTACCCAGCGCTGGCTCGATGGTTGCACGCGCGAGCGCGCCCGCAGTCGCCTCGTAGACCGCCGCAGCCGCGCTATCGCGGCTCATCGTGTAGTCCCAGCCAGTGAGAATCTTCGCGGCGGCTGCCGCGTCGCCCGTGGCGGCGGAGCCTGCGGCGATGAATTTCGGCGTGAGCTTAGAGGCGGGAATGGACAGCACGTCGGCCTGGATGCGCTGGTAGTCCGTCGCTGAGACGGTGGACGCCGCGCTCAACAGGTCGGTAATGCGCCGCGCGCGATAGCCATAGTCCCAGTCCGCCGTCACATACTGGCCGAAGTTGTTGTCCACGATCTGGTTGTTGGCCGTCACGATCATGTGGTTCGAGGGATTGTAGAGGCGCGGCATCGCAGACTGCGCGACGTAGCCCTTCCAGTCATGGGTAGAGGTTGAGCCGGCCACTAGTAGCGTCTCATTCTCGACCGGGCGGATCGGCAGCAGCCCCGACATACGGTAACCGATGTTGCCAGCAGTGTCGGCGTAAACGAAGTTCTGGCTGATCGAGATGTTCGAGACGGCGGCGTCAAACTCGCTCCAGTTGCGCGCGAAATCGAGCTGGAAGAACCCGGCGAACGTGTAGCCCGGCTGAAGCGCCGTCCACTTCAGCGCGACCGGAGCGATCTCTGGATGTTTCTTCAAGTCATCTAGCACATTGGTCAGGATCGGTCCGTGGAGCGTGGATGAGACCGTGATCGTCACCGGCGCCTCACCACGTATCTTAATAACCTCCTGGCGTGTCTCCAGTGGTCGCCACTCGCGATCAAACTGGTACATCCCTGGATGGCCGGTGGGATCGAGCTTTTCCAGGTAGAGGTCGGTATTGTCGGCGTCCACGTTCGTCACGCCCCAGGCGATGTAGTTGTTGTGTCCGATGACGACGCCGGGATCGCCAGGGAACGAGAAGCCAATCACGTCCAGCCCGCCACCACGCAGGCCGATCTCGTACCAGATCGCCGGCATACGAATGCCCAGATGCGGGTCGTTGGCGAGCAGTGGCTTGCCGGTGGCCGACTTCGCGCCATCCACAACCCAGTTGTTGCTCCCCAGCCCATCATGAACGTCGCCGAGCAGGGCACGGACCATATCCGCGCCGTGTAGGATCGTTGGTGAGAGTTGCGCGAACGCCTGCGTCTCGGTTGCGCTGGGCTCATCCGCCGTAGTGGGCGCGCTTGTCTGCTGCGGCGCCGCTCCACGCGCGCTGGCAAAGCCGGCGAGGCGGGTTGGGATCAGTGTCGGGTTCTCGGTAGGATAAGGTGGGAAGAGCGCGTGTGCGGTCTCGATGTTCGTCTTCGCAGTCACGATGGCGCGCGCATACTTGGTGTTCCAGGTTCCATCGAGGCTATAGGCCACCACGCGCCCATACGCCAGGCTGTCGATGGGCTTCCATGGCTCAGGCGTGACACCGAGAACGGTGAGCTCCAGCGGCAGCGACCCCTTGTGGCTGCTGACAAATGCATTGATGCCGTCAGCGTACGCCTGGAGTTCGCCGCGCGTCGTGTCGTCGAGGCCCTCCAACTCCGTCTGCGCGGCGGCGTACATGCCCAGCGTGCGCAGGAAGGCGTCGGCGTCTACCAGGCTGCGGTCAGGACCTGGGCCAAACATCTCGGCAAGGCGTCCCTGCGCCACGCGGCGGTTGAATTCAAGTTGGAAGAGACGGTCCTGCGCGGTGACATAGCCCTGCGCGAAGATCACGTCATGCAGGTCATTGGCGGTGATGTGTGGGACGCCGTAGGTATCGCGCAACACGCTGATCGTGCCATGCAGCCCGCTGACCTGGAGTGTTCCTGACGTCTGTGGCAGCGTGCGCTGGACAAACCAGACGCCTGCGGCCGTGGCGATCAGCGAGATGACCAGCAGCGCGATCAAGATTCCGATAAGGATTCGCCCTAGAATGCGCCCAAAGTTCCCCCGTCGCCTCGCGGGCTGTGCAGTCGTCTGCGTCTGTGCGCTGGCCATATCGTACCGTTTTCCTCTACTATTCCGTATAAATACGTGTGAGGAGCGACGCAGTGAGAAAAGCTAGCCAGGCGCGCCACTCATCGTAGGCGCAGTCTACCAGCGCCCGCCGATACGGGCAAGTAGCCTGTTGTTGGATTGACATGGCGCGCTACGATCTGGAAACGCCCACTTGCCAGATCGGCGCATATCTGAGACACTAGGACACGGTCTCACAAGGCATCATTTTTGTCGAGCCAGGTTGTTGGGACAGGTTGTTGGGACAGGTTGTTGGGACAGGCGCGGCTACGGCAGCGAGAGGAGTAGGGTGTGGAACAGCGATTGATGCACATCATTAGCAACATCGGTAAAGAAGCCCTGGGCACGCTCCTGAAGGCGTTCCGGAGAATCTTCGTGTCCTTCATGCTCGTCTTCCTGATCGTCGCCGTCGGCGTCGAGGCGGCGGGCGTCTTCCTCTCTGGCAAGTTCCCGCCCGACGGCACGACCCACCTGGCGGCGGCGGCGCTGGCCCTCGCGTTTGGCTACGCGGTCGGTATCACGGTTGCCATCGAGGAGATCCTGCGCGGCATCGTCGTGTCAATTGAACTGGTTGTGAAGGAGACTGAGAAGCTCGCGGGTGAGGCGTTTGGTGAGGCGGAGAAGCTCGCGAAGGGCGCGCTGCACGAGGCAGGATCGCTTGAGCGCGGGGCGGTTGGTACCGTCGAAGGCTTAGTCGGCGGCGCCGGACGCGAGTTCCGCAGCGTCGAGCAAGGCATCGCCTCCCATCTGCCGGGCCATCATCCCGACGCATCGCGTACCAACTCCTAGCCAGGCTTCGACTGGCAGCCTGCCCACTAGCCCCATTGGATGATCGTCTGGTGGGGCTTTGTCATGCGCGCCACGATCTGGTCACGATCTTCTTGCGCAGGGACTGTCGCGGTGCTAGTCTGAAACGCGGAAGAGGTAAGACGGGTACTGGGGAGCGCTTGGCGCGGCGACGGGGGATGGACGAGGGATGGGGGAACGGCAGTGACGCGCGCACGAGGTGGTCCACGACTCTATCTCTTTGTGGCGCTTGCCGTCGCGCTGGCGCTGGGTGGCGGGACGGCCTATGCGCTGGGCGGCGTTCAGTCGTTCGCGGCGTATCAGCAGGCCAACGCTCGCTACCAGACGGCGTGTGACTCCCTCATCTCGTGGGAGCCGCCCAGCGAAATCCTGACCGGATTCTATCCCAACCAGCGTCGCCTCGTCACCGTTCGCTACCGATCGCAGGCCGCGCAGGCGCTGAGTATCTCCGTCAGTGTGCCCAATCTCACGCAGTCCCAGGAGTTTGAGGCGCATGCGGGTCCGGTGACGCAGTCCCAGGACTACTGGCCACCGTTGGTATCGTCGCAGGCGCTCGACGCGCTGATCGGTCCTCAGAAGCGCGATGGACGCATCCTCCTGACGCTCAAGCGCGCGGATGGGAGCGAGTGTTCGCTCTCGGCTACCGTCACGCTCTACTCGCGCCAGATGATGCGCTGGGCTGACGTAGCGGGACAGGATAACGCGCCATATCTCGCCGGATGGGTCACGCCACAGGCGAATGTCATCCGCGATCTTGTCGGGCGCGCGGCGAGCCAGATCAGCCAGTATCCAAGCGAGTATGCGGGGACGAGCGCGCTCGTGGGTTACGATGAAGGGCGCGCGCAGCCAGCGGCGGTTATCGCGCAGGTAAATGCGCTCTTCGATACCCTGCGGCAGACCTATCACCTGCGCTATG
>DATAOM010000451.1:0-2636 GCA_036265775.1 Ktedonobacterales bacterium
GCCCAGAACCGGCGACGCTCGAAGACGCGGGCAAGACGCTTGCGCTCGTCGCGGTGGATGGGACACTGGCTGGCGCGCTGGCGGTGGCCGACACGCTCAAGGTCGGCTCAGCAGCGGCCATCAAGCGGCTGCAAGAGCAGGGCGGCGCGGTCTGGATGATCACCGGTGATAACGCGCGCGTGGCGCAGAGTATCGCCGCGCAGGCTGGTATCCTCGCCGATCATGTACTGGCGGAGGCGCTGCCTGGTGAGAAGGCGGAGCAGGTGCGCCGCTTGCAGGAGCAATCTGGTGGCAAGCTCGTCGCCTTCGCCGGTGATGGCGTGAACGACGCGCCAGCCCTCGCGCAGGCGGACGTGGGCATTGCGATGGGCACAGGAACCGACATCGCCATGGAGACGGCGGACGCGACGCTCATTAAGGGCAACCTGCGCAGTCTCGGCGACGCGCTGAGCCTCTCGCGCGCCACGATGCGCGTCATCCGCCAGAATCTCTTCTGGGCCTTCGCCTACAACACCGTCCTGATCCCGCTAGCGATTGCCTCGCCCGCGATTCCCTGGCTGCGTGAGAGCGCGCCGATCTTCGCTGCGGCGGCGATGGCGCTCTCTTCGGTGACGGTGGTGACGAACTCGCTGCGGCTGCGCAGCTTCGCGCGCCGGATAGATTGACTGCTTAGAGAGCGGCAGGCCAGTGGGGGTCGCCGCAGATAGAGAGAAGTCGGACGTTATCGGTCCGCAAGGAGAACACGATGGAGACAACTGCGCCACGCGAGATCACACTTAGCGTGCCGGACGTGAGCTGCGAGCATTGCGTGAAGACGGTGAGCGGCGCGCTCGGCGCGCTGCCCAGTGTTGAGGCGATCAACGTGGACCTGGCGAGCAAGACGGTGCGCCTGCGCTACGCGCCTGCCCAGGTGACACTCGAGCGCATCGAGGAGACGCTTGACGACGCGGGCTATACCGTCGCCAAGTAGCGAACCACAGAGGCCGTGCGCGATGTACCATCAATGTACTTTGCGCGTGCGGCCTCTTTTGTTCTTGTGTTCTTGCGTAAATGATCCATCCTCTGCAGGCGTGAAGCGGCTTACGAGACATGGATTGTCTCGCCGGAGAAAGAAGGAACGGCGTGAAGACGATCACGGTTCCGGTGGAAGGACTCAACTTCGCCTCCTGCGCGCAGAGCATCGAAAAGCGCCTCAGTGGGTTTTCGGGCGTGCGCGAGGTCGCCGCCAGCTATGTCACACAGACCGCCACGATCACCTTTGACGAGCGGGTGATGAGCGAGACGACGCTGCGCGAGTTGGTGGGCGATTGTGGCTTCGCCTGCGGCGAGACGTGCGATCCCGCGCGGATGCTTGCTCAGGCGGCTGTCTCTTCGTCCGCAACGCAAGCGTCTGCTTCAGCGGTCGCATCATCGCCAGCGCACGACCATGTCCACCACGACCATGCCCACGATGATTCAACAGATCAGCATAACGGCGAGCCTGCCGTCGCGATGGCCGAGCAGGCGACACCTCATGGCGCTGGCCATGCGATGGGTCCTGATATGGGCCATGACATGAGCGACCCGGCGATGGCGCGCGCGATGGAGGCGGACATGCGCCGCCGCTTCTGGGTCGCGCTGGCGCTGACCATCCCCATCGTCCTCTACTCGTCGCTGGGAACCGACGTCCTGCGCATCAACTTGCCAGTTCCGTTTGGCCTGCCGCGCAACTGGCTTTTGCTTCTCCTCACGACGCCAGTGGTGTGGTGGTGCGGCTGGATCTTCCACTCCGGCGCGTGGCGGGCGCTGCGCAACCGCAGCCTCGACATGAACGTGCTGGTGAGTCTGGGCGTGCTGGTCGCCTATCTCTTCAGCGCCTTCGCGACGACCTTCGCGCCGCAGGTGGAGACCAGCTTCGACGCCGCCGCGATGCTTGTCACTTTCGTGCTCTTCGGCCACTGGATGGAGATGCGTAGCCGCCGTGGCTCGTCTGACGCGCTCAACGCCCTGCTCAAACTCGCGCCGAGCATGGCCAATGTGATCGCAGCCAACGGTTCGATCCATACCAAGCCAGTGGAGCAGGTCCAGGTGGGCGACTTGTTGTTGCTGCGCCCTGGCGAGAAGGCGCCGGTGGATGGACGCGTAGTTGAAGGTGCGAGTACGCTCGATGAGAGCATGATCACCGGCGAGAGCCTGCCCGTCGAAAAGACGGTGGGCGATGAGGTGATCGGCGGGACGGTGAACGGCAGCGGCTCACTCAAGTTCCGCGCTACGAAGGTCGGTAGTGAGACGGCGCTCGCGCAGATCGTGCAACTCGTACAGGTCGCGCAGAACTCGAAGGCCCCTGCCCAGCGGCTGGCGGATCGCGCCGCGCAGTGGCTGGTGATCGCGGCGGTAGGCGCTGGCCTGCTGACATTCCTGATCTGGTTCTTCGTGGTCCAGCAGACGGCGCTCTTCGCGCTCACCCTCGCCGTCACCGCCATCGTCATCGCCTGCCCTGACGCGCTGGGCCTCGCCACGCCGACCGCCGTCGCGGTGGGCACAGGCATCGGCGCGCGCCACGGCATCCTGATCAAGAACGCGACCGCGTTGGAGCAGGCGTCGCGTATCCAGGCGATCATTTTCGACAAGACCGGCACGCTGACCGAAGGGAAGCC
>DATAOM010000452.1:0-8809 GCA_036265775.1 Ktedonobacterales bacterium
TGCACATTTGGCGACGCGACCGATGTGGAGTGGTGGCGCGAGTACGACCTGCCTCTGAAGGTCATCATTGGGCGCGATGGGCGGCTGACCGAGGCAGCGGGAGCATACGCCGGCATGACGACGAGCGAGGCGCGGGCCGCCATCGTGAAGTCGCTGGAGCAGGCAAAGAAGCTGCTGGAGCAGCGAACGACGTCGCAGTCGGTGCGCGTACATGAACGCTGCGACACACCGGTGGAGTACGTTGTGGCGACGCAGTGGTTCGTGCGCGCGCTCGACTTCAAGGCGTCGCTGCTGGAGGCGGGCGAGCGCATCACCTGGCGCCCAGCGCACATGGGGACACGCTACCGTGAGTGGGTGGAGAATCTGCGTTGGGACTGGTGCATCTCGCGCCAGCGCTACTTTGGCGTGCCGTTCCCGGTGTGGTACTGCGACTCCTGCGGCGCGACGATTCTGGCGAGTGAGGATGAGCTGCCGCTGGACCCGACCGAGCGTCAGCTATCCGCGCCATGCGCGTGCGGCGGGACGAGCTTCACTCCGGAACACGATGTGATGGACACCTGGGCGACCTCATCACTTTCGCCGCAAATCGTCGGCCAGTACTTCGACGATCAGGCGCTCTATCAGCAGGTGTTTCCCTTCACGCTGCGGCCACAGGCGCACGAGATCATCCGCACCTGGGCCTTCTACACCATCCTCCAGTCGCATCACCACTTCGGCGCGCTGCCGTGGTCGAATGTGGCGATCTCCGGTTGGGGGCTGGCCGGCGAGGGCATGGGCAAGATCAGTAAGAGTCGTGGCGGCGGCCCGATGGCTCCATTAGAGATGATCGAGCGCTATTCCGCCGACGCGGTGCGCTACTGGGCGGCGAGCACGGGCTTCGGCAAGGATTCGGTCATCAGCGAGGAGAAGATCGCGACCGGCGCGAAGCTGGTGACGAAGCTGTGGAACGTGGCGAAGTTCGCGGAGCGTTTTCTGCAAGGCGACCTATCCACCACGGCGCCGGATACTCTTCCGCCGACGGACCGCTGGCTGCTCTCGCGGGCGCAGCGGCTGATCGCGCGGGTCACAGCGCTCTTCGAGGCGTATGACTACGCTGCGGCCAAGAGCGAGATCGAGGCGTTCTTCTGGCGCGACCTTGCCGACAACTATCTGGAGCTGGCGAAGGCGCGACTGTATGAGGCGACTGGCCCGGCGCATGAGGCGGCGCGCTACACGCTCGGGACGGTCCTGCTCGACACGATCAAGCTTTTCGCGCCGTTCCTGCCGCACGTGACCGACGAGATTTACGTGGGTCTCTTCGCAACGAGTGATGGGCATAGGACAATTCATCGTGCGGCGTGGCCGGCGCCAGATGAGACGCTAATAGACGAGGAGTCCGAGGAGGCGGGTGAGGTCATCGTTGAGATCGCCACCGCCATGCGCCGCCACAAGAGCGAGGCGAATCTCTCGCTTGGCGCCGAGTTGCCGGGGCTGACGCTCACAACGGATAGCGAGTCGCTGGCGGAGGCGTTGCGCGCATCGGAGGCCGATCTGCGTAGCGTCACACGCGCCCGTGAGGTGATCGTGACGCATACTACTGATGCGCTGGAGTCGCCGCTGCCGTCGGGTCGTGTCAGCCTTGCGCTCGCAGAAGGCGAGGATGTGGGCGTACACTGAGCGCCGTGTGGCGTGTTTGACTGGCGCTTGCGAGGCGTCAGATAGGATATTCATAGGGGCGCGGTCTGCCGCGCCCGCCCGTATGGCATGCGACGAGAAGGATAGTGCTGTGCAAATATTCCTGGAGACGGAGCGGTTGATCTTGCGCCGGTTCACCGAGGATGACGTCGAGAACCTGGTCGAGCTAGATAGCGATCCTGAGGTGATGCGCTATCTCAACGGCGGTATTCCAACGCCACGTGAGTTGGTCGAGCAGCAGATTCTGCCGCGCTTCCTGAGCTACTACGAGCGCTATAGCGATTTTGGTGTCTGGGCGGCAATCGAGAAGTCGAGCGGGGCGTTCATCGGGTGGTTCAGCCTTCGTTCCCATGATGAGGATCGCCCCGACGAGATAGAGCTTGGCTACCGGCTGCGGCGCTCGGCGTGGGGCCAGGGCTACGCGACCGAGGGCGCGCAGGCGCTGATTCGCAAAGGCTTTACTGGGTTGGGCGTCCAGCGCGTGACTGCGAATACCTATGAGCATAACGCCGCGTCGCGCCGAGTGATGGAGAAGGCGGGTATGACGCTCGTGCGGCGCTACCGTCCGACGCTGGATGAACTGACCTCTGAGACGAGCAATCATCTCTCGGCGGATTCGGTCTGGGATGGTGACGAGGTCGAGTATGCGCTTACGAAGTCCGATTGGGAGCGGCTGAAGACAATCACTGGGGCGAGGGCAGAGTGAGACTGATATACGGTCATAGTGAGCAAAGGGAGAAGGTATAGGCGCCGATCTCCACGCATACCCTCGTTTGTCTCGCATCCCGCTGTTGGGCGAGATCATAGGCTTGGCGGCACAGCGATTACGCCTGGGGAGTCATTACATAGCCTATTCCTTTAGACGCAATTGACAGATTTGCGACTCCAGCCTACACTGGTGCCGCTAACGACCCCGCGCTTCAGGGAGGATCGCTCGATATATGAAAGTTCGCTTCATCAGCCATGCCAGCATTCTCGTTGAAACCAACGGCCTGAGCATTCTGTCTGACCCCCGGCTCTCCGGCAAAGTCTTCAACAATGGATAGGCGCTGGTTACCCCCGCCGACCAGCCAGATTTCTCCAAGATCAGCCACATCTGGATTTCCCACGAGCATCCCGACCACTTCCACTTCCCCTCCCTGAAAGCGATCCCCGATGCCGACAAAGAGCGCATCACCATTCTCCACCAGCGCCATGCTTCGCCACGCATCGTGGATGCCCTCCACAAAATGGGCTTTGCGCGGATCATCGAGTTGCCGCTATACAAGTGGCGTCGCCTCGAGGCCGGGGTCGAAGTCTACTGCGGCTCCTCCGGCTCGATGGATTCCTTCCTGGCCATCCGCGACGGCGACCAGTGCCTCCTCAACATGAACGATTGCGTCTTCATCCCCGAGCAGCTCCGCTACATCAAGCGGCGGATCGGCGACGTCTCGATCCTCTTCACGCAGTTCTCGTTCGCCAACTGGGTTGGCAACGACCACGATGAAACACGCAGCGCAGCGCGCAAGATCGAGCAACTCAAGAGTCAGAGAAGCATCTTCAAGCCGGCGTACACTGTGCCTTTCGCCAGCTTCTGCTACTTCTGCAACAAGGAGAACAGCCGGCAGAACCCATGGGTGAATACGCCTGATACGATCGCCCACCTCGGTCTGGCCGGCCTCAATTTCATGTACCCCGGCGACGAGTGGGATTCGAGTAGTGGCGGTTTTGACACCGAGAAGGCGCTTGATCAGTACCGCGACGATTACGCGCGGATGGTGATTGACGATACGCCGGCGTCCAAGGACCTGGCGGAGGTAACCACGGCAGCCGAGGAGCGCCTGAAAGAGTTCAAGGCGAAGGTGCGCCCGGCGGCGCTGGCCAAGCTGCCGCCCTTCTCGATCTACCTTCACGATCTGAACGCCGTGATTGAGATCGATCCGCCACGCGGTACGTGCCGCGCCTTTGAGGGCGATCCCGCGCGGAACGCATTCGCGCGCTTCGTGATGTGCAGCCAGGTGGCATGGTTCACCTTCGCCTTTTCGTTTGGCGGCAACACCACGATGATCTCCGGCATGTTCCTCGACCGCGAATTCGCGACGAAGGGTTGGCACCCCTTCTTCAGCACACAAACCGTGCTCTCCACCGAGATCCACCGGCGCGGCGATCTTCAGGCCACACTGCGTACCGCGAATTTCTGGTGGCGCAAGAAGGGCGAGCTTTTCTATAGACGCGTGGGTGCGCTGAAAGGCAATACGGTGACCGACGATTGATGCTTCATACGCGCGATACGTGGGGAATGGCCCGACTGGATGGCGTTCGCAGGCGCTCATCTTAGTTACAGCGTCACATGCGCGGACAACCACTGACAACTGAAGGGGCGGGCGCTGTGGATGATGAGATGCGATCAGGAAGGTCCGTTGCGATGACTGTTGCGCGATCACGCTTCCGCTCCCTCATGGGCCATTTCACCACCGGCGTCACGGTGGTGACCACCGTCGAGGGCGGCGTCAACTATGGTATGACGGTCAATGCCTTCTGTTCAGTGTCGCTGGATCCCTGTCTCGTGCTCATCAGCTTGCGGCGCGCCTCCGCGACCTGCGAGGTGATCCGCCGGACCGGTACATTTGCGGTCAACATCCTGACGGCCGAACAGGGGACGCTGGCCGAGCGATTCGCTCGCCACGAGCTGGATGCCGGCCAGCGCTTTGCCGGTCTCTCGTTCGAGACATGCATCACCGGCGCCCCGCTATTTCCCGACGCGCTTGCCTATCTCGAATGTCGTATGGTTGCCGAGCATCCAGGCGGGGACCATGTGCTGCTCATTGGCGAGGTGGTGGGCCTGGAGTATGGCGCAGAAGCAAATGGGGCTGCCATGTCCCCGCTCGTCTTCTATCGCTCGGCCTATGCGACACTGCTGGAGGAGTCACTGCTGCCTGACGCCTTCCCTCGCGGCGTCGCAGTCGCACCAGCTGGCGACAGCGGCTGGGCGCGCAGGCTGGGACGCCTCTGGGACGGGCTGTGGCAGTGGGCGCGATTCCACGGAAAGTCCGCTGGCCCGGCGCCGGTCCGCGAAGCGCCAGCAGACGCCTCGATCATCGAGGTATCCTCGCTCCGACCCAGCAGTATGTCAGGGAGCGTATCAGGGGGCGGAGAGGTGTGACGGAGTACGCCGATGACGCGAGGCTGGGGAAGCAAATACAGGCGGCGTTCTGCGAACTCACCGACGGATTTCTGGATATCTACGACAACGCCTGGGATGGCGCTCGGCATGGGTGAACCAGGCGCTAAACTGCGGCTCTGGCAGGCCAGGGTAGCTGGGCATACCTGGCTCTAGCCGGTGGCTCAGGTCGAGAAACGTCATCATCTGGTATCCTCCATTGCTTCTATTCGCACTTGGCGCATTGCCTCATTGAAGTTGGCGGCGCTAGAGTATTGCCATTCGCAGCGACATCTGTTTACAGTTGAGCGCCCGCTCCAGGGAAGGTACAGCGATGAAGGTCGAGACGTCCACGCCACCCAACACGCCCACACCCATCGGTCCCTACAATCATATCGCCAAAGCCGGGCAGTTCATCAGCATTGGAGGTACGGCAGGCGTGGATCCCGCGACGGGGCAGCTCGCAGGGCCGGATGTCTATGCGCAGACGAAGCAGATCCTTGACTCGTTCGCGGTCATGCTCGCGTCGGTTAGCTCCGATCTGCGGCATGTGCTCCACATCAACATCTTCCTCAAAGATGTCAGCGACTTTGAGGAGATGAACCGGGCCTATGTGGAAAAGATGGCGGATTACCTGCCGGCACGGACGGTCATTGGCGTGTACGAGTTGCCCAAGCCCGGCGCGCTGCTCACGATGAACCTGACGGCGGTGACGAGGGATGAGAGCTAGGAGAATATATATGAATGAGAGCCACCCGCCATTCAGGCAAGTGGCTCTTGGTTCTAGCGTTTATTAACGCTACAGGGTCGTGTCGGGGCGATTCTCGATCGTGCCACGCCACGCGCCGGTCTCACTTCCACGCGACTCGATGAACTGCTTGAAGCGCTTCAAGTCGCTCTGCACGCGGCGATCCATGAAGCCCAGCGCGTCGCCGACGCTCTCGAGGAATCCCTGGGGATCGTAGTCGAGGGTCAGCGTCATGCGCGTCTGGTCGTTGCTGAGACGATGGAAATCGACCGCGCCGCCGTTCATGTCGCCCGCAACGCTGGTCCAGGCAATGCGTTGATCGGGGATCTGCTGGGTGATACGGGCGTCCCACTCCTGCTCTTTGCCGCCGACATCGGCGCGCCAGTGGAGCCGCTTGTCGTCGATCTGGTGGACTTCCTTGACACCGTCCATGAACTGCGGGAACAACTCGAACTGGGTCCACTGGTTGTATGCGGTCGATACGGGAACGTTGACGTCAATCGACTTGGTGACCGAACTCATGCCACTTCCTCCTTGATTATCCGGGATGTCTGGTCGCCGCTCGTCCGGAGCGGCCTGCGGGAGGAGCGTTCCATGCGAATCCTCCTGCCCCTCCATCTTGGCACATCAGGCGCCATCAGCGCCACTTCTCATGGTTTCGGTCAATCGCATTCAGCGATCCGTATCGATCAATGCGGCCCCAGCAGGAGCGCCACGGTCAGCGCGCCGCCGATAAGGTTGAGCGCGCAATGAATAAAGACGCCAATGCGCAGGTTGCGCGTCCACCAGACCGGGAAGACGAGCGCGGCGAGCGCGACGAAAACCGTGGGATAGAGCCAAGGCTGCCACAGGTGGTACAGCGTGAAGAGGCTCAGGTTGATCCAGGGAGCGGCCTTGCCGTAGCGTGCCAGGCGTGGCAGGAGATAGCCACGGAAATACATCTCCTCGACAACGGGGCCAATCAAGCCGTTGAGCAGGAGGAGCACGGCAAGTGTCACGATCAGGATCGTTCGATTTGGCGTGGCGAGATCGGCGTGCGTGAACCAGTTCGGCGCCCAGCCGAAAACGTTGCGTGTGAGCCAGTCGCTGAGCGGAGCGAACACGCCGTACCAGCCAAAGCTCCAGATAATGCCTAGCGGGACGAAGAGGAGATACGGCCAGAGCGGTGAGCGCCGCCGGAAGACGACGATACCTGCGAGGGAGACACGACCGTTGCGCCGGTAGCCCTGGTAGAGTAGATGCCCGAGTTGTGAGGGGATGGCTGCGACCATCACCGCGAGCAGGAGCGCGAGAAGCGCGGGCAGGCCGAGCGCGGCGGTCAGCGGGTAGAGTGCGAGATACGCCACCAGGATCAGCGCGCCGGGCAACAGATGCAGCAGGAGCGAGCGGCCAAGGGTGTGCTGGTCAGATGGGTAGTCGTTGGTGGCTGGAGCGTTGTCTGAGGATGTTACGGTTGCGATGGTCATTGTAGAGAAGGTCCATTCTGCGCTGTGGCACGCACTTTCATGGGACTAGCTGCGGTCGGTTGTGGCGAGCAGGCGCAGCAGGAAAACGGTCAGCCCAGAGCCGAAGATGACACAGCCCATCTGGACGAGGATGGCGCGCGCCAGGGTGTCGACGACGGCGCTAGCTGCGATGAGCAGCGCGGCGGCTACTATGGCCAGACCAGCGAACAGGACGACAGTGGAGGTGATGACACGGTTCACAGCGAGACTCCTTTTGGATGCTTGACATACGTACTTGAATGTATGTCAATGGGCAAAAAAAACTACAGCGCGCGGATGCCGCGGATGAACAGATCGGCTAGGGCGGACGCTCGCTCACGCAACGAGAAGGCGTCGGGATCGGTTAGCCAGAGGTGGAAGATGCCTTGCTGATAGGCCAGGAACCCGCGCGCTACGTCCCAGGGATCGAGACCGGCTCGCAGCGCTCCCTGGGCGATGCCCGCCTGCATGATTCCGGCGAGTTGCGCGATCAACTCATTCATGCTGGCGCGCTGGTTGGCGACGACACCGGCAAGTTCGGCGGTGTGTTCGGTTTTGAAGAGCGAAAGCTCCATGACGGCGCGCAACTCCCTGTCCTCCTCCAGTCGTGTCAGTAGTCGTGTGAGGATGCGCTGGCAGATTGTGATGAAGTCGCCACCCTCTGCCGCCGCCGCGCCCATGATCGCGCCCGCTTGCCCGCCGAAGGCGCGCAGCAATTCCTCGTAAAGCGCCGCTTTGCTGGCAAAGTGCCAGTAGACGGCGCCGCGTGTCACCCCTGCCGCGCGAGCGATGCCATCCAGGGTAGTCGCGCTGTAGCCACGCTGGCTGAACTCGTCCAGCGCCGCGCGTAGAATCGCCTGGCGCGTCTCGGCGGCTTCGGCGGCGGTCTTTCTCATGGTTTCCTCTTTTACATACATACTAGCATGTATATTATTGTTTGTCAAGCGCGAAGAGTGGCGGGAGCGCCTGACGCCGTCATTGAGTGGTCGTGTGGCCTCGTGTATCATGGGATGCGGCGCGCCGAATGGATCTCGACGCCTGTGAGAGGGTTTGTAGGATATGTTCACGCACAGAGATGGCTTGTGGCGCAGCGAGACGACATGACGCCCTCAGCAGCCAATTCTCCTGCTGGATCAGGTGATGTCGCGGACCAGGCGCGTCCGAACACGCGGGCGGTCGCGCTGATGGCGACGGGCATGTGGGCGGCGAGCCGGGTGGCTCTGGCGCTCTTCACCTACGCGACGCTGCTCCTGCGTCCTGGCGACGCAGGCCAGGCGGCGACGTCGTTTCCCGCGCTGGCGTCGGCGTGGCTGCAATGGGACGCGAAGTGGTACGTGCAGATCGCACAGGCGGGCTACTTCAACGATCAATCGGCTGGGTTCTTTCCGCTCTATCCGCTGCTCATTCATCTCCTGGGTATGGCGCTTGGCGGACACTATCTCATGTCCGCGCTGCTCATCAGCAACCTGGGCGCGCTTGGGGTTTTCATCGGCCTGACGCTGCTGGCGGCGCACGAGTTCGGCTCGGCGCGCACGGCCTCATATGCTGTGACAATGCTCGCGGCCTACCCGCTGGCGTTCTTCCTCGCCGCGCCCTACACCGAAGGCCTCTTCATCGCGCTGGCGGCTTTCGCGCTCTATGGCGCGCGGACGGGTAGGTGGCGAATTGCGGCGACCTGCGCGTTCTTCGCTGCCCTCACGCGCCTGACGGGAATCATCCTGCTGGCTCCGCTGGTCTGGGAATATGGTCATCAACGCGGCTGGT
>DATAOM010000453.1:0-2553 GCA_036265775.1 Ktedonobacterales bacterium
AGCTCGACGACGAACGCCGAGACGCCGCGTGAACCGGCGCTGCCGGAACGTGCGAAGACGACGTAGAGATCGGCGACGCCTGCGTTTGTCACCCAGAACTTCGATCCGTTGAGGATATAGGCCTCGCCCTCACGCCGGGCCGCGCACTGTATATTCGCCACGTCCGAGCCGGCGTGCGCCTCGCTCAGCGAGAAGGCGCCGAGCAGATCGCCAGAGGTGAGCCGGGGAATCCAGCGCGCGCGCTGCTCGTCATCGCCGAAGCGGCTGATGATGCCTGTCACCATGTTATGCACCGAGAGCCAGACCGCCGTGCCCATGTCGGCCTTGCCCAACTCTTCGTAGATCAGCGCGCCAGTTAGCCGTGGCAGTTGCGAGCCGCCGTATTTCTCCGGCGCGAGCAGACCCGCCAGCCCCATCTCAGCCATCGGGCGGAAGATCTCGCGCGGGAAGGTGTGCTCCTCGTCCCATTGGTCGGCGTGTGGGGAGATCTCGTTCTGGGCAAACTCGCGCACGGCGTCGCGAATAGCCTCCTGCTCGTCGGTGAGGCGTGCGAACATCGTTGTTCCTTTCGGTTAAGACCGAGCCGTTGGGCGTCTCAGCGTCATCGCTACGTCTTCGCAGTGAATTGTGGCACGCGATTCCCGGCGGAGGCAACCACGCTGATGGTAGAATCTGAGTGTTTGGCGTACGTTTTTCTTACTCTCGATCTCCGACCCCAATCTCCGAGCGCCGACGCTCAAGGAGGCGACGACCTACATGCCTGATACACATGAGTCACAGGATATGCCAGACCTGCGCAATATACTCGACCTGACGGAGGACTATCGCGAAGAGGAAGACTCGCTCGGCAAGGTGCGCGTGCCAAACAGCGCCCTCTATGGCGCGCAGACCCGGCGCGCAGTCAAGAACTTTCCCATCAGCGGGATGACCGCGCACCCCGCGTTCATCCGCGCCACCGTGCTCATCAAGCGCGCCGCCGCGATGGCGAACCGCGACACCGGGCGGCTAGGAGCCTCCAAAGCTGACGCAATCATCCAGGCCAGCGACGAGATTCTGGGCGATGACTGGCGCGACCACTTCAGCGATCCACTGCCTGGGGACTGGCAGCGGCACTTCGTCGTGGATGCCTACCAGGCGGGCGCAGGCACCTCGCACAACATGAACGCCAACGAGGTCCTCGCCAATCGCGCGATCGAGATCCTCGGCGGGCAGCGCGGCAACTACAAAGAGGTCAATCCCAACGACGACGTCAATATGGCGCAGTCCACCAATGACACCGTCCCGACCGCGATGCGCATTGCCACGCTCTTCCTGATCTTCGAGACGCTTCCGGCGATGGATCATCTGGCGCAAGCGTTCGAGGCGAAGGGGCGCGAATTCGATCACATCCTCAAGTCGGGACGCACGCATCTGCAGGATGCGACGCCGATCCGGCTCGGCCAGGAGTTCGCCGCCTATGGCCTGACGATCCGCCGCGACATCGAGCGGCTGGAGCAGGCGCAGAAGACGCTCTATGAACTGAACATTGGCGGCACAGCGGTCGGCACCGGCCTCAACGCCGAGGAAGGCTATATCAACGGCGTCGTGCGCCATCTGGCCGAGTCGACCGGTTATCCATTACGGCGCGCCGAGTCGCTGGTGCAGATCGCGCCGAGCATGGCCTCCTTCGTCGAGGTCTCCGGCGCGACGCGTGTGCTGGCGCTCGACCTGACGAAGATCTCCAACGACCTGCGCCTGCTCGCGTCGGGTCCGGCGACTGGTTTCTACGAGATCATCCTCCCAGCGGTACAGCCAGGCTCTTCGATCATGCCGGGCAAGATCAACCCATCTATCGTCGAGATGGTAAATCAGGTCTGCTTCCAGGCGCTGGGCTACGACACGACGATCAGCTACGCCGCGCAGGCGGGGCAGCTCGAACTAAATGTGATGATGCCAGTCATCATCCACAACGTGCTCTGGTCGCTGCACATCCTCAAGAACGCCATGATGGTCCTGGCGGATCGCTGCGTCTCTGGCATCGAGGCGAACCCGGAACGCTGCGAGGATCTAGCTGTCAAGAGCGCGAGTCTGGTGACGGCGGTGGCGCCCTACATCGGCTACAAGCCCGCCGCCAAGCTCGCGGAGGAGCAGGTCGCGTCGGGTCGCGACATTCGCGAGATCCTGGCTGAATCGAACCTCCTGCCGGCAGAGGACCTGGCCGTGATCCTGGAGCCGAAGGCGATGACCGAGCCGGGCATCGCGGGGCAGGGCAAGACGAAGACGCCGATCCTGGGCGGTGGCTCGGCTGGTGGCTGAGTCACTGTCTGCCATACCAACCTATAGGCGAATGAACACGGAACGCGGCGCGTCCGCGCTCTTGCCGTCTGAGAGATACGTGCAGGCGGCGACGTATCTTCAGGACACTCCTGTTGTGATCGTGTGGCGTCATGCTCTAGGGAAGTCGAGAGGAGCGCGGACGATGACGAGCTTATCTCGCGTTCGAGCGCCTCTCATCTTACAGTGGTTCCATCAGGCGGCGCGCGGCGTTTCTGCGCATCGCGCCGTTTAGCCTGT
>DATAOM010000454.1:0-3239 GCA_036265775.1 Ktedonobacterales bacterium
ATGCGCTGCGGCAGGCAGGGGCCAAGCTCGCGCTTGGCTCGGATGTCCCGGTGGATACGCCCGACCCCTGGCGCATCCTACACGCCGCGATCAACCGGCAAAACGCCGCCGAGCCGGACCGTCCGGCCTGGCTGCCTGATCAGGCGCTCTCCGTCGCACAGGCGATCTGGGGCTACACCGTCGGCGCCGCCTGGGCCGGTGGACAGGAGGAGCGCCAGGGCAGCCTCGCGCCCGGCAAGCTCGCCGATCTGATCGTGCTCTCCGACGATCCCTTCACCGCGCCGCCGGAGCGCATCGCCCAGACGCAAGTGCTGGCGGCGCTCGTCGGCGGGCAGTTGGTCCACGGCGCGCTGGAGTAGAAGAACACCTGTATGTGAGCGGACAGCAGGCAGAACGGCATATACTGAACATTGACTCGGAAGTCGATGACATGGAAGAAGGATGATTCATATGACGCAGGGAGGGGAGATCGCCCCTGGAATCGTCGTGGACCCAGAGGTAGTTCACGGTAAGCCGGTTATTGCCGGTACACGCGTTCCAGTCGCACTCGTTCTTGGACAACTGGCTGCTGGCGTCACCTACGACGAGCTTCAGCGCGAGTATGGTTTGGAGCGCAAGCAAGTACAAGACGCATTGGCGTACGCAGCAGAGCTAGTCGCGTCCGAGTCGGTTTATGCCGTGGCGGGCCAGTAGCGCGTGAGTGGTAGCTCTCCGCCATCTTCCTGGCGATTTCTTGTAGATGAGAATCTGCCGCGCAGTCTTGCTTCTGATCTCGCCGCGCTTGGACATTTTGCAGAGCATGTCTACGACATTGGCATTGGCGGCGCGAAAGATCCCGCTGTCTTTGCGCACGCTCAATCACAGCAATTGACCATTCTCACCGGCGACAAAGACTTCAGTAACATCCGTGTCTACAGACCTTCGCATGCAGGGATCATCGTCGTCGAGGTCCCTGACGTTATGCCGCCAGAGCCACGTAAGCAGCTTATCCTACGGCAACTCTCTACACTCACTGGCCAGACTCTTGATAATCTTCTGGTCATCATCGAACCTGGTCGCGTGCGTGTAAGAAGATAGCGAAGGCCAGAGCAAGCTATTGCTATCGGCGCTTCTGCGCCCAGCGGTCGGCGTAGGCGAGGCGCCTGCCGGTGGAGGGATGGTCGTAGAGGAAGAACTCGACCCAGGCGGGAGGCGTCAACTCGGCGAGATTCTGGTTCGCCAGCCGTGTCATCGCGCTCTTGAATGCATCCACCTTGCCGGTCAGGTCGAGTGCGTAGCCATCGGCCTGGCTCTCCACCAGGCGACTGAAGCCGTTGTTGAGCGGCAGGATCAACAACCCGAAGACGCCAAGCACGGCGGCCAACAGGGGCATCGTCGCTGGGTCAGACAGACCATGATAGCCAGGAACGTTCGTCACGACAAAGTTGAGCGTCAGGCTGGCGAGATAGAAACCGCCCAACGTCACGACACTTTGCACGGCGATCAGCTTGGGGATGTCCCGATGCACCTGATGCCCCAGCTCGTGCGCCACGACGACCTCGATCTCGTCGGGTGTGTAGCGGTCCAGCAGGGTGTCGCCGATGACTATGCGCCGCGTATTGCCAAGTCCCATCACCGCCGCGTTCGCCGCCGTCGTCTTCGCGCTCATGTTCATCGAATACACGCCACGCACGCGCGTCCGGGCCAGCGCCGCCAGCGCCAGCGTCTTCGCGCGCACCTCGCCCTCGGGTAGCGGGGTCAGCTTGTAGAAGAGCGGCAGCAGTAGGACTGGCGCCAGATTCGCCAGAATCACGCTGACGAAGAGCGCCGCCACGCCGATCCAGAGCCACCACCAGTCGGGCGAGACTGTCAGCAGCCAGTAGACGAAGACGACCGCGACCAACTCGAAGACCAGCGAGAGCGCCAGCCCTTTGCTCATATCCCACGCCCAGCCGGCGCGCGACTGCGTCGAGAGGCCATAGCGATGCGGCAGGACATAGCCGCTGTAGTAGCTGAGCGGCAGGTCGATGATCGTGACGGCGAGCGCCAGCGCAAGGAAGTACAAAGTGACGAGCAGCGGCTGCCATCCAGCCACCGGCTCCCAACCGCCAACGATTGGCGCCAGCGCATCGCGCAGCCAGAAGTTCAGCCCGCTCAGCAGCAAGATCGCGATCAAAATCGCGCTGATCGCCAGGTTGACCAGCGAGAGCCTGCGGCGTTGCCGTGCGTAACGTCGCGCCTCTACCTGCCGTGCGGGGTCAAGCTCCGCTGGCGTTGGCGCGTTCTGTGGGGTCTCGCTTAGCGGCGCGGCGTCTTCCTCACGCATGATGAAGAGCGCGCTACGATGGCTCCACCACGCGGCGATTGCGCTGACCTTCATCTTGCACTCCTCTCATGCGCGCTGACAATGTGGCTCATGCTCGCAAAGGTATACGTGTGTGGAGTACCAATAGCGCTGTAGACTATCACTATCACGCATAGGCGACAAAAACGCCAGAGGCGACAAGGCGCCTCTGGCGTTCGCTGAGCAAAGGTAGATTAGCCGCGCTGTGCTGGCGTCTTGCTCAAGATTTCCTCGGCGACGGCGACCCCTTCGGCGAAGCGGCACAGTTGCTCGTCGGTGAGCGAGCGCATCCCGCCTGCCTGTGGGTGCTCGATCTCGTACCAGCCCGCGCGTCCTACGGCGTCGCGCACGGTGAAGCCCAGCCTGCGGAGCAGGACAGTCGCCTCGCCCTCGTTGAAAATGCGATCTAATCGCATAGTTCTCTCCCATGTCTCGTCGCATGCGGCCAGTCAATCCCTGGCCGGTCACTCAGCGGCGGTTCTTGCAGCGCGTGCGGACCTCACAATCCTCGAGCACCTCCACCTGACAGGCGAGGCGCGTGCGGGGATTCTTTCTGCTCACGACGCGCGTCATCGCGTTTTCCAACGCCGTCTTGGAGTTCACCGCCGTCGCCGGCGTGATCTCGACGCGATCCGTCCAGCAGAGGCCATTGCCGTGGCAGTTGGCGATCTTTGAGAGGCCAAACCAAATGCAATAGAGCGGGATGTCATTCTCCAGCGCGGCGTAGCGGAGCGACGCGCCACGCTCAACCTCGACGGTGCGGTTCTCGTTGACGAAGGTAACCTTTGGCACGGCGTTACTTCCTCTTCCTGGCTCACTCGCTCGCCGCTGCTGGCAGGGTGTGATTGAGATCACAGACGGCGAGAGAGGAGTGGACATACAATGTGGGGGGCGCACATGAGTCGGGGCTGGTCAG
>DATAOM010000455.1:0-6596 GCA_036265775.1 Ktedonobacterales bacterium
CCAATAACGTCTCGACAGTGTGGCGTATGCGATGCGCTAATGGACTGGCTTACAATGAGCGGCGATTCAGCCGTCTCTAAGTCTACGTCTAGCGCTGCGTCTCCGTTCACCAGGGAACCCTTTATGCCAAAGCTCGCTACATCCACTATCGCCAAAGAGAGCGCTTCGCCAGTGGCGCACGCGCCGTGGGCCGAAGAGATCAGCGCTGAGGCGCGCGCCGAATTGGATTTGCCAGGTATCGAGGCGCTTACTGCGTCTGAGGTGGATGTCGCGGTGATCGGCGCGGGTGTGGCGGGATTGAGCGCGGCGCTGGCGGCTGCGCAGGCTGGCGCAAACGTTGTCGTCCTCGAAGCAGGCCAGACCATCGGGCAGGGCGCGACCGGACGTAACGCCGGTATCCTCAGCGCGGGAATCAACATGGGGCTGGGCGACGCGCCGCCCGGCGAGGGCATCGCGGATCTGTGGCCGGAGACGACGCGCGAGTTGCTGGCGCTGGTGGACGAAGCGAAGAAGCCGGATGCGATTCTGTCAGCATCGCTCACCGGCGCACTGAGCCTTGCCGAATCTCCGACTGCCGCGCGTGGGCTGGCGCGGGAGGCGCGGGCGCGCGTCGCGCTCGGCTTGCGCGCCGAAATATGGACGCCTGCGCAGGTGGCCGAGGCGACGGATGGCCGGTTGAGCATGAAGGGCGTCGAGGCAGCGCTCTGGTTACCGGATGAGGGACGCATCCAGCCACTGACGTTGCTGGCACATCTTGCCCGCCTGGCACGGGCGGCAGGCGTCACTTGCTTGGGCGGCGCATTGGTCCGCGCAAACGAGCCACAGCGGCGCAATGGCGCCACACAATGGAAGTTGACGATTGGCGAGAAGGCCACGATCACCGCGCGAAGGGTGATTGTGGCCGTCGGGCCGACCGCGCAGCCGACCGCGCGCATCTACGCGCTAGCGCTCCCGGCGGAATTGCCCGCGACATTCCCGCTCTTCTGGGACGCGGCGCCCTACACCTACATGGACTTCCGCCCTGGGATCGGATACCTGACCGCGAGCGGCGGACGCTACGCGCCTCCTGGCGGCTCTTCGCGTGACCGGGTCTATCACCAGCGGCTGGCGGATGCGGCGCGACGCTGGTTGCCGGAGTTGATCGGACGTGAGCCGTCGCACGCCTGGGCTGTCGATCTCGCCGTCAGCCATGACATGATCCCACATCTCACTCCGCTCGGCATGGACGCCAGCGGCGTCGCCATCGAGGGATTGGGCGCGCTGGGCGTCCTGCCAGGCATCGTCCTCGGCAAGCGCGCGGGAAGTGATCTGGCGCGCACACTTCGCACTACTTGACATCTATACCGTGTCAGGAGCACATATCGCGTCGTGTCGGTCAATATGCTGACAGAAACGACTTTTTGAGGAGAGCGGCATGCCCTTTGCTGGTTGGCCTCCAGATTTATGGAATCCACAGGTTGCCGCCCAGGACGATGACCGACGACCAGTCAAAGGCGCTATGGAGCCCTTCGTGGGTACGCAATACTCTGTCGAACAAATCTGGACCTACTATCGTTCTCATACTGATGTGTATCCAGATGAGGAAGCGCAGTTGCGACCCTTGGCCGCACGAATTCGAGCCTTCAACGTCCCAGTGTTGAGTGGCGCCACGTTTACCATCACCCGTCTGAGCGATACAACGCTAGCGCTCTATGCGCTGCTGACAGAAAAGCTCCCAGGCATTCCCTGGGATCCCGCTCATCAGGTTCACCTGGGGCGCATCAAAAAATATGGCATCATCCATGAAGTTGTCGAAGCGCCGTTAGATGGGGCGACACAGAGCGCGATGGTGTTAGAAGTCTATGGACATCTTGACTCAGTCAATGGACAGACGGCAGGAAGAGACTGGTATCGCGAACTTTATCCAAGCGAACCATCCAACGGCGAGGATGCCGTAATCGGAGAGATGATCTTTCGTCTCTCGCTCGCCACCTACGCCAATACCAGAACGCCAGGCATAGGAGTCCCTTTTTACATGTAAAGCCACTCGGTGCGTGATGAGAAACCATGCGAGTTGTCATTGGGGCATTACTCAGACAACTATCGCCTCATGAAAGGCTCTATAAACGATCAGCAGGATAGGCGTACTCAAAGCCGTCGCGCATTGCGGTGTATGATAGGGCATCATCAGGCATAGGCGCATCGCCACTTAGGCCGAAGGAGAAGCAGGCACATGAACACCGGGTCATTTGTCGCCGGGCGCTGGTATCATCCAGAGTCGAAGCGGCTCACGCGCAACCTCAATCCCGCCGACCCCAGCGACGTCATCGCCGAGTTCCCTTCGGCCACCGCCGCCGACACCCAGCGCGCCATTGAGGCTGCCAAAGACGCCTTTCGCGGCTGGCGCGACACGCCTGGACCCGAACGCGGGCGCGTGATCTGGCGCGCCGCCGAGATCGCCCGCCGCCGCGCCGAGGAGATCGCCAAGACGATGACGCGCGAGGAGGGCAAGATCCTGCGCGAGGCGCGTGGCGAGGTCACACGCGGGCTGGCCGTGCTGGAGTATTACGCCGGCGCGGGCTTCCGTATCCAGGGACGCACCATGCCCGCCGAGGCGCGCGACACCTTCACCTACACCATCCGCCGCCCGCTCGGCGTCGTCGGCCTCATCACGCCGTGGAACTTCCCCTGGGCGATTCCAGTCTGGAAATCGGCTCCCGCGCTCGTCGCCGGCAATACCGTGGTCCTCAAGCCCGCCGAGTTGACCCCCGCCACCGCGATCCTGCTGGGGGAGATCTACGAGGAGGCGGGCGTGCCGGCGGGCGTTTTCAACCTCGTCATCGGCCCTGGCTCCGAGGTCGGCGCGACACTGGTGGATTCGCCTGACGTGCGCGCGATCTCCTTCACCGGGTCGAACGCGGTGGGCATGGCGCTGAACGAACAAGCCGCCCGGCGCGGCGCGAAGGTGACCTGCGAGATGGGCGGCAAGAACGCCGTCGTCGTCCTGCCCGACGCCAATCTGGAGAAGGCCGCGACCGCCATCTCCTCCGGCGCCTTCGCCTCCACTGGCCAGCGCTGCACCGCGACCTCGCGCGTCGTGGCGCACCCAGCGATCAAAGGGGAACTGCTCGAGCGCGTGGGAACGCTGGCTGCGGCGATGAAACTGGGGCCAGGACTGGACGAGACGACTGACCTTGGCCCGGCGGTCAGCGAGCAGCAGTTGCAGACGAACCTCGACTACATCAAGATCGCGAATGAGGAGGGCGCGCGGCTCGTCGCCGGTGGACGCCAGGCGGAGGGCTTGCCCGGCTACTTCGTCGAGCCGACAATCTTCGATAACGTGGAGCCGCAGGCGCGCATCTTCCGCGAGGAGGTCTTCGGGCCGGTGCTCGCGGTCAGCGCGGCGGACTCGCTAGAGGAGGCGCTGGCCTTCGCCAATGGCGTCGAGTACGGCCTCTCAGCCTCGATTTTCACGCAGGACATTGATACGGCCCTGCGCTTTGTCGAGGAGGTCGAGGTCGGCATGGTCCACATCAACGAGGCGACGGTCGGCGGCGAGGCGCAATTGCCCTTCGGCGGCAGCAAGGCCACCGGCGTCGGCGAGCGTGAGATGTCGGAAGAGGGGCTGAACTTCTTCAGCGAGATCAAGACGGTCTTCGCCAACTACGGCCAGAGCGGCAAGCCCCTGAGCATGCGGTAGAAGACGCCTCTACTGAACAAACATCCTTGTGAAGAAGAGGACTCCAAGATGGGCTTAACCGTCTGTCCCACCGCCGTCGTCGCCGCCCCGGTCGAGGTGGTCTGGGAGAACCTGATCCACTGGGAACGCTATTCCGCGTGGTTTGATCGCTCGCTCCAGGTCGAACGGAGTGAGCCAGACGGCCCAGCCACCGTCGGTCAGACTATCTCCTTCTCAGGAAAAGCCTTTGGCCTCACCGCGCACTTCCTCTTCAAGGTCGAAGAGGTCAATCCCGAACGACATCAGCTCGGCTTGCATGCGTATTTCCCATTTGGACTGCAAATGAAACCACACATCTCCTGCGCGCCCATCGACGCGACCGCCTGCCGTGTCCAATATGGCTGAGACTTCATCTTCCCCTCGGGCTGGTGGGGTTGGTTCCTCGAGAAAGTTGGCGCGAAGAGATTCGCGGCCAGCGTAGATGATTCCCTGCAGCGCCTCAAACGCGCCTCCGAACGGCAATATCAGCAATCGCAGGCGGAGTGAAATAGATGCTACGCGGTGGCGTCCTGCTGCTGGAGAATGTCCTCTTCGTCGCAGGGTGAGATGGCGGTTTTGAGGGAGCAGTAGACTCCAACAAGGGATACGACACGGCGTCAGTTCTCTCATGCTCTCGCGTACAACTCCTGGCGGCTGAAAGAGAGCCAGGAGGCCCCTAGCGCGACGGCGATCAGCCCCAGGTTGACGAGCACAGTGAGCGCCAGATGATCTGGCGTTTTGCCCAACGCTACCTCTCCGGCGGCTGTCACGAGTCCGGCTGGCGTGTACTCGCCGACGTTTGGCAGGATACCGAGCAAAGAAAGAACGACCCAGGCCGCCGCGCCAATGCCCACCGCCGCGAGCGGCGCCTGCGTCAGCGCGCTGCCGAGAAAGGTGAACGAGGCGAAGACCAGCAGCGAGAGCAGAATCAGCGCTGCACAGCCGAGAAAATCGCCCACTGGAATGGGATTGAAGAGCAGCGCCGTGTAAAAATAAGCCGCGATGGTCGCCAGCGCCACGCCAACGGTCAGGACGACGCCAAGCGCGAGCGCCTTCGCCGCAAGGAATGACTGGCGCGAGACCGGCTTGGTCAGGACGAACGACGCCGTGCCCTGTTCTTTCTCGCGCGCGACGGCGCCCATCGGCAGGAGCAGCGCGACAAAGACGCCTGTTCCAGCGACATTCTTGAGGAACTGCGCGATGGCGTCGTTCACGGTCGGCGTCGTCACGATGACCTGCACTCCCTGCTGGCTCGTCCCCAGCGCTTTCAACAGTTCCGGCAGGTATTTCGCGCCGACAGGCGAGATGACGCCCAGGATCAGGAAGACGACACCCACGACAAGGAAACGCTGGCTGCGCCACGCCTCCAGCAATTCCTTGCGCAGCATCACAGTGAAACCGTCCATCATGACGCCTGCCTTCCCTCTGCGGCGGAGTCCGTCAGCCGCAGGAAGATGTCCTCGAGCGTCGGGCGGCTGCGCTCGAAGCGCTGGAGCGCCACGCCCTGCGCCAGAACAAGCGATAGGATCTCCCGGCTCGCCGCATCGGCGTCGCGCGCGGTGACATGAACGACGCCATGGTCGACTGCGACATCGCCAGCCCAGGGAGATGAGCGTAGCGCCGCCACCAGTTGCTCCCCCTGTGTATCCTGGCCAGGCTGGAGTTCAAGCTCGTAGACTGGCTGCGCGTAACGCTCCTGCAACTGTGCAAGGGGAGCCGCGACGATCAGGCGCCCGTTGTCGAGAATGGCGACGGTATCGCAGACGCGCTCGACATCGCCGAGGATATGCGACGACATGAAGACGGTCGCGGCGCCACGCATCCCGGCGATGATGTCCAGAATCTCATGTCGCCCGGCGGGATCGAGCGCGCTGGCTGGCTCATCGAGGAAGAGGACCTCCGGCCGGTTGATCAGCGCCTGGGCCAGCCCAAGCCGCTGGCGCATCCCGCCAGAGTAGCCACTGATGCGGCGCGATGCGGCGTCGCTCAGCCCGGTGAGGGCCAGAACCTCGTCCACGCGACTGCGCAGCGCCGTTCCGCGCAGGCCAAACAGCTCGCCTACGAACGCGAGCAACTCCCGTCCGCGCATCCAGCCATAGTAGCGCGGGGCTTGATCGAGCACACTGATGCGTTTGCTCAGCGCCATGCCCGCGCTTGTCACGTCGAGGCCGAGCACCTGCGCGTGGCCTGCCGTCGGCGCAGCCTGCCCCGTCAGCAGGCGGATGAGCGTAGATTTGCCCGCGCCGTTGGGGCCGAGCAGGCCGAAAATCGAACCAGTTGGCGCATCGAGAGTCAACTGGTCGAGCGCGACCACCGAGCCGTAGCGCTTGGTGAGTCCCGCGCAGGAAACCGCGTTCTCCACGTTACTCCTCCTCGCGCCCGACGAACAGATAGATGATCCAGCCAAACGTGCTGACGAGGAGGATGACTAGCAGCCAGGGAAGTTTGTTTCCTCCACGTACACGCCGCGTTGGGCGATACAGATCAACGATGCAGAAGATCACCATGCCAAGATCGAGCAGCACGAGTGGAAGAAGAGCGAGCAGGAGCGTGGTGTCAATCGTGGCGCCGTGCATGCGAGACCTCCTCATTTGGATATAGCGCGCATGCTCCACGCCAGCACGCCAGGAAGGACGCGTGTGGAAGCGGCATGCCGGGCACAGCCTTTCTGACCGGGCCAGCTCAGAGCAGCTGTACTAGCGCAAGTATAACAGTTGCCGTGGCGGCGCGCAAGTGAGGAGGAGCCAAGCTGGCGCCGCCTGCCTCACGGTCCCGACGCCCACATTCTCTCACTCGGCGACGCAGCGGTTTGAACCGGCCCTGCGGGCGAGATGTCGCCACGTTCCAATGCATGGATTCATTGGCGGGGTAAAAGTCGGCCTCGCAAGTGAGTCATAGG
>DATAOM010000456.1:0-3092 GCA_036265775.1 Ktedonobacterales bacterium
GAGCCAATGGGCGCGCCACAACGCCTTCAGCGCCTCGGCGGAACCGCCCGCCAACGTCGCCGTCGGCGCCTACGACTACCAGCGACTACGCGACCTCTACGCCAGCGCGCGCTTCGTCGTCGTTCCTCTGCGCGACGTAGACAACCAGGCCGGCATCACGACGATCCTGGAGGCGATGGCGATGGGCAAGGCCGTCGTCGTCACGCGCACGCGCGGCCAGACCGATGTCGTGCGCGACTGGCGCTCCGGAGCCGCCGCGCCACCACCCGGCTTCCTCGCCGCGCCGGAGCTTGCCTCCACGCTCGGCGCGCTGCCCACCGGCTGGTACGTCCAGCCCAACGATCCCGACGACCTGCGCGACACGATCAACTATCTGCTGGCGCATCCCGCCGTCGCCGACGAGATGGGAGCCAACGCGCGCCGCGTCGTCGAAGGCTGCTTCGGGCTGGACGCCTTCGTCGAGCGCTTCTCGGCCCTCCTGCGCGGCTAAGTGGCTACGTGGCATACCGCGCATACGTATGCGCTATACTCCCTGCGCAACGAGACGGCATCAAGTGGAATCGCCAGGAGCCTTGGAGGCGCCATGCGCATTGATCGCGTCGAGGAATTCGCCATCGAGTCGCCAGTCTTTGCGCAGATAAGCGATTTGTTACAGGGCGCGTTCCCCGGCTACCCGCAAGATCGCCCCTACTTCAAGCTCCGTCCGCACTTTCGCTATCTTGCCTGGGACGGCGAAACGCTGGCTGGGCAGATGGGCGTGGACCATCGGGTCATCCGGGTCGGAGACGAACCACTCTCTATCTTTGGTGTCATTGATCTGTGTGTGGCGCCGCGCTACCAACATCGCTCTCTGGCCACGCAGATGTTGCAGATGCTCGAAGCCCTGGCGCGCGAGACCAGGCGCGACGCTATTGTGCTCTTTGCCGACGACCACCGTGTCTATGCCGCGAACGGGTATCAGCGCATTGAGACGCCGTGTACCTGGATGATGATTGACGACCACCGGACACTGGGGATAACAACGCGGTCGCTTGGCGATAGTTTGATGGTGAAGCCGATCTCGCTTCCGCGCTGGCCGGATGGCGCTGTGGATATGCTCGGATACTTATTCTAACGGTACGATTGCGCGACCTCTATGCCAGCGCCCGCCGCCAACCCAGCGTGGTATGTATGAGGAGTTCCGAGAATGCCTCAAGGGGCGCCGGAGTGATATTGCATACATAGGAGCCATCATATGGTCAAGCAAGTATTGTTCATACAAGGCGCTGGCGCCGGCGCTTACGATGCGGACAAAAAACTCGCGGACAGCCTCCAACAGGCGCTTGGCTCGGACTATGACGTCCGCTTGCCAGAAATGCCTGACGAGGACAATGCGCCATATGAAGAGTGGAAGCAGCAAGTCGAAACAGAGCTGGCTGCGATGTCCGGGCCGGTTATTCTTGTCGGCCACTCGGTTGGCGGCTCAATACTCGCTAAATGCCTCACTGAGATTGAAATAGATACACCAGTCGCTGGTATCTTTCTGCTGTCCACCCCATTTTGGGGCGGTGATGGCTGGCGGTACGAGGGGTATCAGAAGCTTGAGTTGCCGAAAGATTTTGCCGCAAAATTGCCACAAGGCACGCCCGTATTTCTTTACCACAGCCATGACGATGAAACTGTGCCATTTAGCCACCTGGCGCTTTATGCAAAAATCCTGCCCAAGGCGACAGTACGCGAAATTGAGAGTGGCGGCCATCAGCTCAACAATGACCTCACCATGGTCGCCAAAGATATTCTCAGCTTAGCGTAGCAGCCATCAAATAGCGCGAAGCTCATGGCACTGGTGGACGGCGCTGGTCTTCCTCAGGCCCAGCCCTCGCGGCGTGGCGCGTCCAGATGCGCGCTGAGCCAGGCGATCAGGTCAGCGAGCGTCTGCGCCCCGATCTGGTGCTCCATGTCATAGGCGTGATACTCCAGCGCGACGCGCTGCCGCTCCAGGAGCGGCTTGGCGCGCTCGGCCCACTCGTAGGGGATTACGCTATCCTGGCGGCCATGCGCGAGGAAGATCGGCAACCCCGCCGTGCGCTCCGGCGCGACGATCCATGGCTCGACCTCTGGCGGGATGCGCCCGCTCAGCGCGATCACACCCGCCAGCAACTCCGGCTCGGTCAGCGCCACCGCAAGCGACATGATGGCGCCCTGGCTGAAGCCGAGCAGGTAGACGCGCTCAGGGTCGGCGTCGTAACGCTCGATGGCGGCGTGGATAAACTCGACCACGCGCTTGCGGCTGGCGTCCAGTTGCTCCGGCGCGATCTTGTATCCCTCCGGCAGGAAGGCGACCGTGAACCAGGCGTAGCTATTCGGCCCGCGTGTCAGCGGCGCGCGCAGCGAGAGGATTTGCAGGCGTGGGTCAAGTTCCGGCGCCAGTGGGAAGAGGTCGCGCTCGTTCGCGCCGACGCCGTGCAGCATCAGGAGCAACGGTGGCTTCTCCCCCTCTGGCACAGACTGGCGCGGACCGTATTCCAGATACGCGAGCGGCAACGCGTCGTTGTCCCCGCCGCCCGATGTTCCATCCATGCCGCAACCCTCCATGAATATTGCTGCGCAAAGTGAGATGCCTTTGTCGTTATCGTACCGCGCGCGAGCAATCCTGTCTCATCTGAGACGCCAATGCTATGCTCTCAATCAATCAGGGTGTTTCTCAGCAGGCTAGTGGAGCGCAGGTATGGACGTGACGTCATTTCGTGTGGAGATCGCGCCTGCGATTGTCGATGACTTGCACCAGCGGATCGCGGCCACCCGCTGGCCTGACGAGGTGGACGGCGCAGAATGGGCCTACGGCGCCAATCTGACCTACCTGCGCGAGCTTGCCGACTACTGGCGCGACTACTTCGACTGGTCTGCGCAAGAACGTCTGCTCAACGGCTTCAATCACTTCCACGCGCAGATTGGCGGCAAGCGCATCCACTTCATCCATGCGCGCGCATCAGGCAATCCTGAGATCCGCCCGTTGCCACTCATCCTCACGCATGGCTGGCCGGGAACCTTCTTCGAGCTGCTCAAGCTGATTCCACGCCTCGCCGATCCTGCGCGCTATGGAGCTGATCCCG
>DATAOM010000457.1:0-4008 GCA_036265775.1 Ktedonobacterales bacterium
GCCCACAAGGGGTTCCAGATAGCCACGGAGATCGAACACCAGCAGTGGATCGTGGCAGCGCACTCTCAGCTAGGACAACTCTACACGCACCTGCTCAATCCCACCCTGGCGCTGCGCCACCTGGACATGGGATTGCCGCTAGCCAAGGCGCTCGGCTCGGCGTGGTGGATAGACAGCATCCTCGCCTACCAGGCGCTTGCCTATTTGCTCGAAGGCCAGAACCGGCAAGCTGAAGCGGCGCTCCAGGCGGCGACGCCACGCGAGCAGGAGCCGCGCACCCTGATGCAGCGACGTGTGGTCTGGGCATGGGGAGAGCTTGCCCTCGCGCAGGATGAGCCACAGGCTGCTCTACAGATCGCCGAGCGGCTGATTACATCCGCGCCGGGAGAATTGCGCAATCAGCCGATCCCCCGGCTCTTGAAGCTCAAAGGCGAGGCGCTGGCCGCCCTGAAACGCGTGGATGAAGCGGTTGAGGCGCTGGAGGACGCAAGACATGGCGCGCTGGAGCGTCAGGAGGCGCCGCTACTCTGGCAGATTCAGCGCTCACTCGGACGAATCTACCGCTTGCTCAAGCGCGAGGAGCAGGCTCGCGTCGCATTCGTCGCCGCACGGGAAGGAATTGGGAAGCTAGCGCAGACAATTGACGACGCCGAGTTGCGTGAACAATTCTTGCAGCGGGCGCTCGCCTCTCTGCCAAAGGAAAAGCCTGTCTCTCCTCGACGCGCCGAGGCTGCGCAGTACGGCGGTTTGACGCCACGCGAACGCGAGGTCGCGCGGCTCATCGCCCAGGGCAAAACGAGCCGGGAGATTGCGCGTCTGCTCGTGATTAGCGAGCGCACCGCCGAGGGACATGTGAACAACATTTTGGGGAAGCTGGGGTTTACCTCGCGGGCGTAGATTGCGGCATGGATCGTTGAACGAGGACTGACGAATAGTTAAATCTCACCGCGCCTCCAGCACACGCGCCTGAGAAAATCTAGGTACTGCTCGCCCTCCAATCCAGGTACTTTCCTCCGTGGCAAAGGCGCGCTTTTCGAGCACACTCCTTCTGTGGTTCATGGGAGCTGAACATGCTTCCCATGAGCGAAATGAAGCGAGACAGAAGGAGCGTGACAGCATGGGTACAGCACAAGTTCAGGGGGCTCTGTGGGGCGCGCGAGCAAGGGATTTCGCCGAGACGCTGGAACAGTTCGGAAGACCGCTCTACGAGGCGGTCTTCCAGACGGCGGATGTTAGGCAGGGAACCCGCCTGCTCGACGTGGGCTGTGGGCCTGGGCTTGCGGCGCAGCTTGCGGCCCAGTGCGGCGCTCATGTCGCTGGGTTGGACGCGGCGGAGGCGTCACTCGTGATCGCGCGTGAACGCATGCCGGAGGGCGACTTCCGCGCCGGAGAGATGGAGAATCTGCCTTGGGCCGACAACACCTTCGACGTGGTGACCAGCTTCAACGCCTTTCAGTACGCCGCCGATGTGATGAACGCGCTCTGCGAGGCCAGGCGGGTCGCCAAGCCAGGCGGCTGCGTGGCGATGGCGGTCTGGGGACGCCCTGAGGATTGCGACACGGTCGCTCTTCTGCCGGCTCTGGGCAAGGTCCTGCCACCCCTGCCGCCCGGCGCGCCAGGACCTTTCGCGCTCTCCGCGCCGGGGCGTATCGAAGGGCTGCTAGAGCAGGCTGGGCTGACGCCACTGGCCAGCGGCGAGGTGGACTGCCCAATGGAGTTCCCCGACCTGGAGACAGCGGTACGGGGAAACATGTCGGCAGGCCCAGCGGCGGCGGCCATCCGTCAAGCGGGCGCCGAGGTCGTGCAGCAGGCGGTCGCTGAGGCGCTGGCGCCCTTCCGCACTGCTGCGGGTGGCTATCGCCTGCGCAACCGGTTCCGCTATGTGATCGCCACAGCCTGACTGTCACGACACTCATACGCTCACGATTGTGAGAGGAGTCTGCTATGTACGATGCGATTGTCGTCGGCGCGCGCTGCGCTGGATCACCGACAGCCATGTTGCTCGCCCGCAAGGGCTACCGCGTCTTGCTGCTCGACCGCGATGGGTTCCCCAGCGACCACCTATCCACCCACTGGATCCATCAACCTGGAATGGCTCGCCTTGAGCGCTGGGGGCTGCGCGAGCGCCTGGTCGCCACGGGCTGCCCGCCGATCACCGCGATCACGATGGACCTCGGCCCCTTCGCCCTGCGAGGATCACCGCCGCCCGCCGCTGGCGATGTTGTGGAGGCCTACTGCCCCCGACGCACTATCCTCGACAAGATTCTGGTGGACGCCGCCGTCGAGGCTGGCGCGGAGCTGCGCGAACACTTCTCGGTCCAAGACCTTATCTGGGACGGCGACCGCGTCAGTGGCGTACGTGGCCAGTCTGCCGCTGGCGCGATGGTGACGGAGCAGGCGCAGATCGTGATCGGGGCCGATGGGGTTCACTCCCTCGTCGCCCGGCAGGTGGATGCGCCAATCTACAACGCGAAGCCAACATTCGCCTGCGCCTACTACAGCTACTGGAGCGGTCTGCCGCTGGACAGTGTTGAGTTCTATCCCCGCGAGCATCGGGGCTTTGGCGCGCTCCCAACGCATCACGGGCTGACCTGTATCATCGTCGGCTGGCCCCACGATGAGTTCCATGCCTACCGCGCCGACATCGAAGGAAACTTCCTCAAGACGCTCGAGCTCGCGCCTGCGTTCGCTGAGCGCGTGCGTCAGGGCAAGCGGGAGGAGCGTTTTAGCGGCACGGCCGAGATGCTCAACTTCTTCCGCAAGCCCTATGGTCCCGGCTGGGCGCTGGTCGGGGACGCTGGCTATCACAAGGACTCGATCACGGCGCAGGGCATCAGCGACGCCTTCCGTGATGCGGACCTGGTCGCCGAAGCAGTGGACGCCGGCCTTTCCGGTCAGCAGCCGATAGAGAAGGCACTAGCTGAGTACGAGCAGCGGCGCAACGAGGCGACGTTCCCGATCTACGAGTTCACGTGTCAGCTTGCGGCGCTGGAGCCGCCGCCACCGGAGATGCAGCAACTCTTCGCGGCGTTACAGGGAAATCAGGCGGACACCGATCGCTTCATGGGCGTCCTGGCGGGGACAACGCCGGTTCCTGAGTTCTTCGCGCCGGAGAATCTCGGACGGATCATCGGCGCCCAAGCGTGAGCCACTGCGGGGGAGCGAAGGCAGGTTTCTGGCTACCCGACGGCAACCTGCTTTCCGCTCTCTTTTGGCCACCTGAAGCATGAAGCCTGATCAGATGGACCCCAGTCGCTGTATCAGGCTTACTTTGTGTTCTCCTTCGACGTGTTCGTCGGCGTCGTGGCATGGCTCGTCGGCGTGGCCTGCGAAGTTGGATGAGGGATCGGCAACAGGCCCATCGTGATCTTGAACTTCAGCACGCGCTTCACCGAGGTCTCGATGCGCGCCTGCGAGAGTTTTCCGCTGGAGAGCGCGGCTTTCAGCGCATCCTTGACCTGGGCGACGACCTGCGCGTTCTGTGGCCCGATGACCATATCGGCTCCCGCCTCGATCGCCAGCGCCGCCGCCTGCGCCACCGTCCAGCGGGCATTGAGCGCGCCCATGTAGAGGCTATCGGTGATGACGACGCCCTGGAAGCCGAGCTTCTGCCGCAACTCGCCATCAATGACCGCGGGCGAGAGCGAACTGGGGTACTGGCTATCCACCGCCGGAATCATCTCGTGCGTGACCATGATCGCGTGGACGTTCCCCGTCGCCAGCAACGTGCGATACGGCGCGAGGTCAATGCGCTCCCAATCGGCGCGCGAGCGTGTCAGCGAGGGGAGACCGACATGCGGATCGGTAGTCGTCGCGCCGATGCCAGGGAAGTGCTTGAGGCAGGCGGTGACCGCTCCGGATTGCTGCAAGCCCGCCATGTACGCGCCGGCCAGCGTCGCCACAGTCTGCGGATCGGAGCCAAAGGTGCGGTCGAGCAACTGTGGGTTCGCAGTCCCCACGTCCACGACCGGCGCCAGGTTGAGGTTGTAGCCGTACTGCTGTAAGAGT
>DATAOM010000458.1:0-7240 GCA_036265775.1 Ktedonobacterales bacterium
ATGGACGCCTGCCTGCGCGATGGTATCCTCGCCGCGATCCTGCACTTCGAGGGAGCCGAGCCGATTGATCCGGGGTTGGACGCGCTGCATGTCTTCTACGCGGCGGGCCTGCGCTCGCTCGGCTTCGTCTGGAGCCGCCCCAACGCCTTCGCTACAGGCGTGCCCTTCGCCTTCCCGCATAGCCCCGACACCGGCCCCGGCCTGACGGATGCTGGCCGCGAGCTGGTCAGTGTCTGCAACAGTCTGGGGATCATGATTGATAACTCGCACCTGAACGAGAAGGGCTTCTGGGATGTCGCCGCCCTCTCGGACGCGCCGCTCGTCGCCACGCACTCCTGCGCCCATGCGCTCTGCCCGACACCGCGCAATCTGACCGACAAGCAACTCGATGCGATCCGCGACTCCAACGGGCTCGTCGGCGTCAACTTCGGCGTCGGTTTCCTGCGCGAGGACGGCGACTGGACGGCGGAGACGTCGCTGACCAGAATCGTGGATCATGTACGTTACATCGCCGACCGCGTCGGCGTCGAGCATGTCGCGCTCGGCTCGGACTTCGACGGCGCGCGCGTCCCCGGCGACCTCAAGGATGCGGCGGGCCTGCCGAAGCTGATCGGCGCGCTTGGCGAGGATGGCTTCGACGACGCGGCGCTGCGTTTGATCACTCACGAGAACTGGCAGCGCGTCCTGCGCGCAACCTGGAAGGGATAAGTGACATGACCGAGCAAGAATCCTTGCCGCTCGCGGGCAAGCGCGCGGTCGTCACCGGCGCGAGCAAGGGCATCGGGCGCAGCATCGCACGCAGCTACGCGCGCGCCGGAGCCGACATCGTGGCGGTCGGGCGCGCCGCCGGGGAGCTTGAGACGCTGGCCGAGGAAGTACGCGCGCTGGGCAGCCGCTGCCTGCCGCTGATCTGCGACGTGACCGACGCCGAGCAGGTGCGAGCGATGGCGGCGCGCGCGCTCGACGAGTTCGGCGGCGTCGAGATTCTCGTCAACAACGCGGGGATGGCCGCCAGCCACAAGTTCGTCGATCATCCCGACGAGCTATGGCATCAGATCATCGCGACAAACCTCACCAGCGTCTACTACGTCACCAACGCGTTCACCCCAACGATGATCGAGCAGGGCGGCGGGCGCATCATCATGATCGCCTCCGTCGCGGCGAAGGCCGGCGGGCGCTACATCGCGGCGTACACCGCCTCGAAGCATGGCGTGCTGGGGCTGACGCGTGCGCTGGCGAGCGAGTTGGTGGGATCGAACATCACCGTCAACGCGATCTGCCCCGGCTACGTGGATACGCCGATGACGCAGGCGAGCATCGCCAACATCACCAATCGCACGTTCATGTCCGCCGAACGCGCCCGCGAGACGCTGGAGCGCACGAATCCGCAGGGGCGGCTGATCGCGTCGGAGGAGGTGGCGAACGTTGCGCTCTTCCTCGCGCTGGACGCGAGTGGCGGCATCACCGGCCAGGCGATCAACGTGGACGGCGGCGCGCTGATGTATTAGCCGATGTATTAAGCCAAAGGAGCGAGACTGCCCATGGCCTACGACTTTCTCTACGACGTGAAGGATGGCGTGGCGACGATCACTCTCAACCGCCCGGAAGTCCTCAACGCGCTCACGTTCGCCGTCTACGCCCAGTTGCGCGACCTCTTCGAGGCGCTGCGCTACGACGACGCGGTCAAGGTCGTCGTGCTGACCGGCGCGGGCGAGGGCTTCTGCTCCGGCGGAGATGTCGAGGAGATCATCGGCGAGCTGCTCAAGCGCGACATGAAGGGGCATATCGAGTTCACGCGCATGACCGGCGCGGTGGTCCAGCACATGCGCCTGCTGGAAAAGCCGATCCTCGCCGCGCTCAATGGCACGACCGCCGGGGCGGGAGCGGTGCTCGCGCTCGCATCAGATTTGCGCATCGCATCTGAACGCGCGCGCTTCGCCTTCCTCTTCAGCCGCGTCGGGCTGACCGGCGCGGATATGGGCGCGGGCTATCTGCTGCCGCGCGTCGTCGGGCTGGGACGCGCCTTCGAGCTGCTACTGCTCGGCGAGACGATTGACGCTCCGACCGCCGAGCGCTATGGGCTGGTCAACCGCGTCGTCGCGCACGATGAGCTATTGCCAAAGACGTACGAGTTGGCGCGTCGGCTGGCGCAGGGGCCAACGCTGGCAATTGGCATGACGAAGCGCATGATCAACAACGAGCTTTCGATGGACCTCGTTTCCGCCGTCGAGGCCGAGGCGCAGGCGCAGGCGTTGCTGCTGATGGGCGAGGACCATCGCACGTTCTACGAGGCATTCACGGCGAAGACAAAGCCGACATTTACGGGACGGTGAGCATGCGACGCGAGATCATCAATCCGCCAGGGCTGGTTCCCCCGCGCGGCTTCAATCATGGCATCCTGACGACTGGCGGGCGGCTGCTCTTCCTCGCCGGACAAGATGCGACCGGCGCGGATGGGCGCATCGTCGCGCCGGGCGACCTCGTCGCGCAGTTCGCGCAGGCGCTGAGCAATTTGACCACTGTGGTCGAGGCGGCGGGCGGCAAGGCTGAGCATGTCGTCCGGCTGACGATCTACGTCAAGAGCCGCGACGACTACGTGGCGCAGTTGAAACCGCTGGGCGAGGTCTATCGGCGCTACTTCGGCGGTCACTATCCAGCGATGGCGCTCTTCGAGGTCAGCGGCTTCTTCCAACCTGATACGCTGGTCGAGATCGAGGGCATCGCAGCGCTCGACGAGGCATAAGTGCTTAGGTCGGGTGAAAGCCAAGAGAATTGCTTGCCTTTCACAATGAGTGGTGTGGTGCAATCACTGCGTGGTAGAGGTAATTTGAACTGTTGGCCGAATGCCAACAGTTGGTCCAATGGCGATGGCCATTGGGAAGCGTCCGTGCGTTGCGGACACTTGGAGATACATGAAGACAACCAGCGTGCGGCTTCCAGTTGGGCGAACAGCATCTCATCTGGTTGGGAGTACAGCATAGGAAATTGGGGCATAGGTATCTTGCAAGACGATGTTGCCGATGACGTGCTAATCGCCTTTGAAGAGGCGCTGGCTAATGGCTTGGCAGTTGAAGAGGCGACACAGCGCGTTATAGGCGATTCACCTGATATAGATGACGATGATGACGGCCCTACCATCTATATGGCCCTGGCTGCCCTCCAATTGCAACATGGTATTCTCACGCCAGAGATTCAGGATAGAGCCATCCAAGCTGCAACATCGCACGGGGCAATCGGCCGTTTTGAATGGGATGGAGCGCCAGAGGGCGAAGTCGCGGCGCGTAAGGATTTGTTACGCCGGTTCACGAAAATCCTGGAGCACGGCTCTTGCACAGCAGAGGAGTTGGAGCAGGTCACTAATCCCAAGGAATTCAGCCTTTGGTGATAGAGTTCACCCTAGCAGTTAGGCAGAACAAATTAGGGCAGACGTAAGGAGCGACGATGGGCGTCTGGGGTCCAGGAATCCTGCAGGACGATCTCGCCGAGGAGGCGCGCATGCTCTTCGACGAAGGGCTGGCGTCGGGACTCGACGTGGCTGGCGCGACGACTAGCGTCTACGAAGACCTAAAGGAGGCGCTGGCCGGCAAGGAGGACGCCACGGTGATCTGGCTCGCGCTAGCGGCACTGCAACTGCGCGAGGGCGCGCTCCAGCCGGAGGTCCGTGATCGGGCGCTCGCAGCAATCGAATCACCTGCGGCGTTCAGCGCGTGGAATCTCGCGCCATCCGAGGCGGGAACTGCCCGGAAGGAGACGCTGCGCCGCTTCAGGGGTATACTGGAGCGCGGAACCTGCACGTCGGAGGAGTTGCGCGCGGTGACAGAGCCACCCTCCGACGGCATGTGGTGACTCTGAGAGTTAAAACCGCGCCTATGATTCCCCTTCCCTGTAAGGGAAGGGAGCCAGGGGGGTAGGTCATGGACTTCGCGCTGACCACCGAGCAGCGGCGCATCCAGCAGACGGCGCACGCCTTCGCCCGCGAGGAACTCGCCCCCCTGGCGCGCGAAGCCGACGAGCGGCGCGTCTTCCCGCGTGAGCTGATCCCGCGCATGGCCGAGCTAGGCTTCCTCTCCGGAACGATCGCGCACGAGTACGGCGGCGCGGGGATGGACGCGCTCAGCTTCGCGCTGGTGAGTGAGGAGCTGGGCTGGGCGGATTCCTCGGCGCGCGGCTTCATAACGGTGCATGTCAGCCTCGTCTCTGGCTGCATCGAGCAGTGGGGAACCGAGGAGCAGAAGCGCGCGTGGCTGCCAAAACTGGCGTCGGGCGAGGCCATCGGCTGCTACTGCCTGACCGAGCCAGAGGCGGGGTCGGATGTCGCCAGCATGCGGACGACCTGCCGCGAGGACGGCGACGAGTACGTGCTGGACGGTGAGAAGATCTGGATCACCAACGGCAACCTCGCCAGCGTTGCGCTCGTCTTCGCCACACGCGATGCGGCGGCACGGCACAAGGGCATCTGCGCGTTCATCGTGCCAACCGATACGCCGGGCTTCCGCCGCGAGCCAATGGGCGGGACCGAGTTGGGACACCGCGCCTCGGACCATGCGCGCGTCCTGCTGGAGGGCTGCCGCGTGCCGAAGAGCGCGCTGCTCGGCGAGGCGGGACAGGGGTTCAAGGTGGCGATGTCGGCGCTGGATCGCGGGCGGCTCGGCGTGGCGGCGGGGGCGGTCGGCCTCGGTCAGGCGTGCCTGGATGCATCCGTTGATTTCGCGCGCGCTCGGCGGCAGTTCGGCCAGCGCATTGGCGACTTCCAGATGATCCAGGCGACGCTCGCCAACATGGCGGCGGAGATCGAGGCGGCGCGGCTGCTGGTCTATCGCGCTGCCTGGCTCAAGGATCAGGGGCAACCAGCCACGCAGGCGACCTCCATCGCCAAGCTCTTCGCCACCGAGGCCGCGATGCGCGCCGCATCCGAGGCGGTCCTGCTGCACGGCAACCGTGGCTACTCGAACGAGTATCCCGTCGAGCGACACTACCGCGACATCAAGGGCTTGCAGATCTACGAGGGCACAAGCCATATTCAACGCATCATCATCGCCCGCGAGCTGCTCGGCCGAGAGGCGCAGTCATGAGCGCCGACTTTGTTGAGCCGCTGAACGACCTCGTTGGCAGCCGTTTCTACGCGGTGGAATTCATCCTCGACTACTTGCGACTTCAATTTGACGGGCCGCAGGGGCTTGAACACCACGAAATTACTGTGGAGGTAGATCCACGGATTCGGGTTAGTGATCAGTGGTTCGAATGGGGCAAGCCAGGATTCCGCGATGCACTATGCGATCAGTTCGGCGCCATAGTTCACCAGGCAAGGACTGATATTGAAGGAGAGCAGATACTCATCGAGTTTGATAACGGCGCTCTCATCTCGATACCGCTTCGCATTGAGAATTTCGTGGGACCGGAAGCCGCTGATTACGCGCATAGTATAGGGCAGGAAAGACCAGTCGGAGCGCTATGGAGAACCGACTGGAAGGATGATTGGCAGCGCCTATACACTGCAAAGCAGTAAAGAGAGACGCTGACAGACGTTTGCAAATGAGTGGAGAGGAGAAACCGATGGCGCTTTCCCCCTACTGGAACCCCAAGAACGAGACGATGCCCAGGGAAGACCTGCGCGCGCTGCAACTGGTCAAGCTCCAGCGCATGGTCGCCTGGGCCTACGAGAAAAGCCCGTTCCACCGCACGCGCTGGGAGGCGGCGGGCTTCCATCCCGACCAGCTCAAGACGCTCGACGACCTGCGCCGCATCCCGTTCATGACGCGCGAGGAGTGGATGGAGTCCATTGGGAACAAGCCGCTCTTCGGCGACCTGCCCACTACCGACCAAGAGAACGCCATCCGCTGCCACCTCACCTCCGGCACCAGCGGCCGCACGCCCATCCGCGTCCTCGACGGCATGAAAGACTGGGAGTGGATCGCGGAGATGTGGTGCTACGGCTTCTGGGGCTTCGGCGTGCGCCCCGCCGACACGGTCTACTTCGCCTTCGGCTACGGCTCGTTCATTGGCTTCTGGGGCGCGCACTACGCCTGCGAGAAGATCGGCGCGCTGGTCGTCCCCGGCGGCGCCCAGACCACTGAGGCGCGTGTGCGCCAGATCGTGGACCTCGGCGTCACCACCGTCTGCTCCACGCCGACCTATGCGCTGCGCCTCTGGCAGCAGGCCAGCGAGATGGGCATTGACCTCGCCAAGGACAGCAAGGTGGACAAGGTCATTCTCTCCGGCGAGCCGGCCGGCTCGATCCCCGCCGTCAAGCGTCAACTCGAACAGGCGTGGGGCGCGAAGTGCGCCGACACCGCCGGGATGACCGAGCTTGGCACGATCATGATCTTCGAGTGCGACCACCAGCCCGGCGGCACGCACATCATCGAGGACCACTTCATCGAGGAGGTCATCGACCACGAGAGCGGCGAGCCGGTCCCGTATGGTGAGCTGGGCGAGCGCGTCGTCACCTCTTTCGGACGCGGCTTCATTCCGGCGATCCGCTACCGCACAAAGGATATGGTGCTGAAGGTCCCTTATAGCAAATGCGATTGCGGCCGCACCGGCGATCTCTACGACGGCGGCATTCGCGGGCGCTGGGACGATATGAAGCTCATTCGCGGCACCAATGTCTACCCGCGGGCTGTTGAGTCTATCGTCCGCGAGTACCCGGCCATTGACGAGTTCCAGATCTACGTCTGGCGCAAAGACAACGTTCAGGACGAAATCACGATCAAAGTCGAGATCAAGCCGGATCACGAGGCGGAGTGGCACACGCTGCATCGCCAACTGGCGAAGGACCTGGCGGCCGCCCACGAGGGCCTGCGCTTCAACATCGAGCGCGCCGCTCATGGCACCCTGCCCCGCTTTGAACTCAAGGCCAAGCGCCTGGTGGATGCCCGGCCGGTAGCGGAATATTGAACTAGGGATCAGGGGTCAGGGATCAGGTCCGTGATCCGAAGATTCTGATCCCTGATCCCTGCCCCTTGAAGGAGAGAACCATGACCAAGACCGAGACCGACCTCCTGGGCACGCCGTTGACTGCGCAGGAGCGGGAGCTATTGCACATATACGAGGCGCTGAAGAAGCTGGCGGCGGACGCGGACCTACCGCCCTGCGCCGCGCGCAATGTGCGCAAGGCGCTGTCGGCGATGTGGCAGGCCACGAATGACCTCGATTTGCAGTTCGAGCAGTTGTATGATCTGGGGGTGTAAAAGCCGCCCCGGCATTGCGCGCGGCCCTGTCATCCTGAGCGCAGCGAAGG
>DATAOM010000459.1:0-3824 GCA_036265775.1 Ktedonobacterales bacterium
GATCCGGCGGCGATCAATCCGGCCAAACGCTTCCTCGGCGCGGCGCGCAACGTCGAGGAGGGCGGCTCGCTGACGATCATCGCTACTGTGCTGGTGGATACCAACAGCCGCATGGACGACGTGATCTACGAGGAGTTCAAGGGCACCGGCAACATGGAGATCACGCTCGACCGCAAGCTGGCCGAGCGCCGCATCTTCCCTGCCATCGACATCACCCGCTCTGGCACCCGCCGCGAAGAGCTGCTGCTGGATGATGACACACTACGCTCGGTGATTGTGATGCGGCGCATGTTCGCAGCGCTGGCGGACCAGCAGGGCATCGAGGCGATGCAGGCGTTGATCGAGCGGTTGGCCGAGACGCGCGACAACGAGGGGTTCCTTGCCAGCATCGCCAAGAGCATTCTCTAGCGCCATCGCCGCCGCACTTCACGCCTATCCAGTCAAGCGCCAAGAACGAGATCTGCCACGACTGGATAATGATCGCTCGGATAGACGGGTGGCTCGGCGTCGCGCGCGATGAGGCACTCTTTGGTTTGAACGCTGCTCGCGCCATCGAGCGTGAGTATCCAGTCGATGCGGCCGGCCATGTGGTGGTTCGCCGCCCAATAGCGCGCGCCCTCGAATCCGTGAAAGGTGAAGCTCGGGGCGGAGTCCTCGCCACCGGCGGCGAGAAACGTGTCGGCGAAGCCAGAGGCGCGCAGCAGGTGGTAGCAGGCGTCCGTGAAGGTCGTCTCCACATGGACGCGATAGCTCGGCGCACAGGGATTGCAGTTGAAGTCACCGGTGAAAATGACAGGGAGATCATCACGGCGTAGCTCTGGCAGACGGCGTAGGACAAGGCGCACGCTCTCGACACGCGCCCGCTCGCCGATATGCTCCAGGTGGGTGTTGAGGCTCAGAAACTCCGTCTGATCTTCTGTGCGCCGGAATCGCGCCCACGTCAGCGCCTTGACGTAGGTGGCGTCCCAGCCCAGCGACCAGACCTCAGGCGTCTCGCTGAGATAGAAGCCACCGCTATCGAGCAACGCTAGCCGCTCTGGCAGAAAGGCGATGGCATTGTAGTCGTAGAGGTCTGGACCATCGGCGGCGGGACCAAGTATGTATTGATATTCAGCTAGCATATTTTGATATGTTTCAAGATTGCCGTCGTCGCACTGCTGAAAGCCAATAAGATCGGGGGCGTAACGTTTGACCGTGCGCACATTGAGCGGCGCGCGAAACGCCCAAGCGTTCTCGCCATCGTCTTCCGTTTCAAGCGCGTTGGCGATGTTGAAGGTCATCACGCGCAGAGTGGTCATGGTGCCTCTTTCACCGGAAAATCCCTGACCCGTCCACATAATAGGCGCACGCTGCAACCGCGATGAGTCAGATATCTGCCCCTGCTTTACGCTTCTGTGATGGGTCCGTGCGATACTGGCGCACAAGGCGCGACGCCACTGGCGTGATACACTATGCGCGGTTTGTCTCGTACTCCACTACGAAAGCGCCCTATGCCCTCCATCCCTGATATCATCAACTCCGCGCCGCTCGCGCCAGGCCAGCCGTTGCGCTTCGAGATTGCCGCACGCTGCGCGCAGACGCAAGCTCGCGCAGGCGTTGTCACCACGCCGCATGGGGCAATCCCGACACCAGCCTTCATGCCGGTGGGCACGCACGCGACGGTGAAAGCCGTCGGCCCCGACGACCTGGAGGCGATGGGGGCATCCATCGTTCTCTCCAATACCTATCACCTGCTGCTGCGCCCCGGCCCTGAGCTGATCGAGCGCTTCGGCGGGCTGCATGGCTTCATGCGCTGGCCGCACAGCATTCTCACCGACAGCGGCGGCTTCCAGGTCTTCAGCCTGGGCAATCTGCGCGAGGTGAACGATGAGGGTGTGCGCTTCCGCTCGCACCTTGACGGCGCGGAGATTGTCATGACGCCAGAGAGCGTGATGCGCATCGAGGCGCAACTTGGCGCCGACATCATCCTGCCGCTGGACGAGTGCCCGCCCTATCCGTGCTCGCCGGAGGAGGCGCGCACCGCCACTGACCGCACGCACCGCTGGGCCGAGCGCGCGCTTTCCGCGAAGATCCGCCCCGATCAGGCGCTTTTTGGCATCCCGCAAGGCTCGATGGACGCGGAGATGCGCGCTGCAAGCGCTCAGTTTATCGGATCGTTGCCCTTCGACGGCTTCTCGATTGGCGGCCTCTCGGTCGGCGAGCCAAAAGACCTCATGTGGCGGATGCTCGAAGCCGCCGTCCCAGAGCTACCCAACGCGAAGCCGCGCCACCTGCTCGGTGTCGGCTCTCCAGACGACCTCCTGGAAGGCGTCGCGCGCGGCGTTGATCTCTTCGACTGCGTGCTGCCGACGCGGACGGCGCGCACCGGCGGCCTCTACACTCCACACGGGCGGATCAACGTACGTACCTCCCGCTTCCGCGAGGAGCAAGGACCAGTAGACCCCGAGTGCGACTGCTACACCTGCCGGACCTTCAGTGCGGGCTACCTGCATCATCTGATCCGCGCCGAGAGCGACGACAGCAAGGGTGAACTGCTCTACTACCGGCTGGCGAGCATCCACAACCTGCGCTTCCTCATCCGCCTGATGGAGGGCGCGCGCGCCGCCATCCTCGCCGGGACGTTTCCCGCCTACCGCGAGCGTTTCCTGTCGAGTTTCACTCCACCCGATCGGGCTGTCGCTGAGGAGCAGCGCCAAAAGCGGCGCAGCGCACATTAGGCGCTATCTAGACCATATTGATCGCATTCATCGCGCTGAAACACCATGTGAGCGCATTTCTCCCGCAAACTATTCTGCTACTTGACAGAAGTGGACACTGTTGATATTATCAACGCGCGGTAGCCCCAGAAATCATACATTCACTCATTGTATAAATGCCGTTTCGTAGCGCTATGTCTGCCCTTGTATGAAGGGAGGCCCCGTGAATGGATCGTACGGATCGTCGCTGGTCTGAGACCGGTCTTGCGATTCTAATATCTGTGCTCGCCTCTATCATTGCGTCGCCTATACTCTATTTCCTTGGCGATTTAGGTCGCCTCCCGTTCTGGTTGCTATTTCTCGTCGTCTTCATCACGCTCCTGCTTGTAGCGCTTCTTGTCGCTAGGGGCGTGCCATCCGTGCGCATCGCCGTGGCGCTGATCTCCCAGCGCCGCTCTACGCTCAGATGGCTATGGACCCTCGAAGTCGTTGCCCTGATTGGCGCTGTCATCTGGCTCGCCGCTACACTTGGCCAACGGGCCGTAGAACTGACAGCGCATATCGGCGCGCCTGACACGCTCCAGCCAACACTGGAGTTTCTGCGCTCGCTCCCGGCGGGAGACTATACGCTCGTGCTCTTTATCCTGGTCAGCATGGCGCTTACCTCTATCCTTGGCAGACGCAACCGCGCGATCATCATTTCCGCCGACGAATGCTATCTGATGCTCCGCCAAATTGAGAGCCAGCGGAACGAGCGCTTCGAGTTTGAGCCAGAGGCGTCGCTGAACCAACTACGTCGTCAGGGCCGCATCCTGGATTTCCTTGACGCGCTTGACCAGCGCGAACCGCCTCCACCATCACAGCAGGCGCCAAGCGTTGATCGCGCGCCTGCGAGCGGCGCGCTGGCTGGCCCAGCGCGCTACAATGTCACCCGCGCCGGGATGGAGTTTCAACTCGGCGCATCGCCGTTCCAGAGTCAGGACAGCGCGCAACCACGGCTCACCAGCACGCAACTACAGGAGCGGCTCTGTGACGCGGCGAATCTGATCTGCGACCTGGGAGGGAAGGAGCGGCGCTGGCGGGCGATTGGGGAGAAAGCAAAGCCGATCCGCCATGGACGCCTCTTCG
>DATAOM010000460.1:0-2867 GCA_036265775.1 Ktedonobacterales bacterium
AGGCGATTGTATGCCCGCCGGAGAGCGCGGGTCAAGCGTGTGCGCCGCCCGCATGTGATAGGCTGCTCACAGGAACCATTGGGAAGGACAACCATGATGCCAGATATGCCGGAGGGGCTGATGACGCGGGAGAAGGCCAGCGCGCTTGCGGGGAAGGTCTACGCGCTCGTGCGCGCCTGCCCGCCGGGTCGTGTCACTACCTATGGCTGGCTGGCCAACGCCATTGGACTGCCGCGTGGTGGCGCGCGCGTCGTTGGCTGGATTATGAACGAATCGCATGACGGTACGGTTCCGGCGCAGCGTGTCATCAACAGCAAAGGCGAGTTGTCGGGAGCCTGGGCGTTCGGCCAGAAGGGACGCATGCGCAAGCTGCTGGAGGACGAGGGCATCATCTTTGACGCGAAGGAGCGCGTGGACATGAAGCGCTATGGCTGGGACCCTGCGCGCGATCTCTCGCCCGAAGATCTGGCGCGCATTGTCGGCGACGACGCGGAGCCAGCGCCCGCCAGCGACAACTTGCTGCGTCTGCTGCTGGATGACCCCGCCTCACCATTCCGCATCGTCCCTGACGCCGGGCGCGCCGACGAATAAAACGCGGCTACCGTCCCTCCGGCTCGACGCTCAGATGATAGCCTGCTAGGAAGGCGCTCATGGCGTCTTTGACTGTCCCACTTCGATGATATAGCCGTCGGGATCGCGCATATAGCAGCGGATCTCGTATGTATGGTCTTTGGGCTCCGTCAGGAATTGCGCGCCCTTCTGCAACCACTCCTGGTAAACGGCATTGATGTCGGCCACACGCAAGTTGAGAAAACTTGACACATGATCGGGGTCTTGCGGCGGCGCGAGCGTGACCGTCGGCTTGTCGTCGGTCGGACCGCCACCGACGTTCAGGATGAGCCAGCTATTGGCAAGCCGCAAGAAGGTCGGCTCGCCGCTCCGGAGCACGGTCGCGCCAAGGACGCGCTGATAGAAGTCGGCTGAACGCCCCACATCGGCCACGGTTAGAAAGTGGGTGACGATAAAGCCTTCCTTGGGCGGAAACTCAAAGGTTTGTGACGTTGTCATAAGGCGTTTTCTCCTTGCTCACTTGGCAGACGCCGCGCGAGGTTCAAACGCGGCAACGATGATATGACACGCACGACACGTTGCCCTGCATCGTAGTCTTGTCCGGGCGCCGTAGACAAGATCGACTCCGCATCGATTCCGCGCTGCCTTATTCGCCTGCATGCAGATGCGCCACCAGCCGGTAGTAGCCCGGCTCCGGCTGATAGCCGAGCTTGCGGTTCACGGCCAGCATCGGCGCATTCTCGGCGTCGTTATTCGTGCGCAGGATCTTCACGCCGCGCGCACGAGCCAGACGGATCGTCAGCGCTTTCAATGCGGTCGCCACTCCTCTGCCGCGCCAGGCGGGCAGCACGCCAGTGATGCCATGGTACATCGTCTCGTTCTCAGGATAGTCGAGCAGCGCCGCCATACCTATCCATTCGTCATCGTGCGCCGCGATCAGTTGCCCCTCCGCAAGATAATGCCCTGAATGCGCGACTTGTTGCTCCCAAACATCGAATGGACGGATGGACGCCTCCGAGCCACCAGGAACGTCGAGCGCGACCGTACGCTCAAGCGCCCACAGGCGTTCGCGCGCCTCGCGGGTATCACCAACATCCGCCAGCGAGAAGAAGCGGATTCCCTTTGCCTCTGCAGCCTCCAGCGCGGCGAGGAATGGGCGCTCGTCGAAGCCTGCGACGCTTAATGTAGACTCGAAGATGTGGCGCTCGACCGCGTAACCCACCGCCTGTGCGAAGGCCATGCCCTCCGGCAGATGGTCGCGGACCTCACCGCGCAGCCAAGTGGCGCCATGCTCGCATGCGAACGACTGTACGGCCTCATGTAGTTGCCTTCCTGCGCCCTGCTGGCGCGCGCCAGGCTCGACTACAATGCGAACCCAGAACAATCCAGGCTCCATCCAGTTGTCACGCATTGCGTGTCCATAGCCAATTAGTGCGCCTGCCTCATCTTCCGCGCCGAGACGGAGAATCGAGCGGTCGGGATGCCCTGCCCCAACGATGCGCTCGCGCACTTCTTCGACGCTGGCCTGCTCAGGATAATCGCGATTGATGATCTCGGTGACGCGTGGAGCGTCTGCGGCAAGCAACGGATGCAACGAGAATGGCACGCGGACCTCCAGATAGAGTAGTCGGGGACAGGAGCGTCAATTTCAGCATAATAAACACGCGAGTGGCGTAAACGTCGGAAATCTGCGCGAAATGCCGCTGATGTCAAAGGATGGACAGACTTGCCTGATTTGCCATTGACCTCGACTGTCCCGTAGAATGCAGTCGCGGCGCGGCGGCTTGTGGACGATACCGCATGACCGGAGCGTCTCCGAAAAACTGGTTTGCGGAGGCCGCTCGCCTTCCATCATAAAAGAACGAGAGTATCGCGCACATGTATGCGTCTATCCTTGCTGGTGGCAGCGGCACCCGGCTCTGGCCGCTGAGCACGAAGCAGTCACCCAAGCAATTCCTGCGTTTACCAGGTCCGCGCACGATGCTGGAGGAGACGGTGGAGCGCATCGCGCCGCTCACCTCGCTCGATCAACTCTATGTCGTGACCTTTGCCAACTATAAAGACGCCGTCGCCGCGCAGATTCCTGACTTGCCGCGCGAGCAGATCGTCGCCGAGCCGTCGGGACGCGGGACGGCGGCCTCCATCGGCCTCGCCGCCGCGCTGATCGCCGCGCGCGATCCGCAGGCGGTCATGGGGTCGTTCCATGCCGACCACGTGATCACCGACGTCGCTGGATTCCGCCAGGCGCTGACCTTTGCCGAGCAGCTTGCACGTGAAGGAGCTTTGGTCACGCTGGG
>DATAOM010000461.1:0-12561 GCA_036265775.1 Ktedonobacterales bacterium
GCCGCGGCGGCGGTGTTGACGCCGAAGGCCAGCGCGGCGGACTCGCCTCCGAACGCGCCCGCCATCTCGGCAGCCTTCGAGGCCAGCTGCAGCGAGATGGACGCTAGTTTGCCGTTGCTCAGTTCGGCGAGCGCCCAGACATCATTTCTCATGGGATACTTCTCCAGTGGGCCGGCGCCCAGTAGATCAGGGAGCCTGCGGCTATACGAAAACCTAGAGGACTTTCTGCTCGACGAGGAAGGCGATGACGCGGTCGGCGGCGCCATCGTTGCCCTGGTAGATCTCGCCCTTGCGCGCCGTGGCGACCTTCTCTGCGCCGAGCGCCTTCTCGCGCGCAGCCCCCGCGCCAGTGGTCGAGGCGTCCAGTCCGAGATCGGCGAGGCTCCAGGTATCAATGGGCTTCTTCTTCGACTGCATGATGCCCTTCATCGAGGGGTAGCGCGGCTCGTTGATCGACTTGACAACGCTGACGAGCGCGGGCGTCGCCGCCTCGACCTCGTTGTAGCCAAGCTCGGCTTGCCGCTGAATCTTGGCCGTTCCACCGTCCACGTCCAGCTTGCTGGCGAAGGAAAGCAGCGGCATGCCCAGCAATTCAGCGACAGCGCTGGGGACGACGCCACCATACGAGTCGGCGGCGGCGCTGCCAAAGAGCGCCAGGTCGAAGCCGATCTTCTTCAGCGCGTCGGCCAGCACGCGCGCCGTACCGATGGCATCCGAGCCAGCGAGCGCGTCGTCGCTGACCAGCACGCCGCTATCCGCGCCCATCGCCAGCGCCTTGCGAATGGTGTCGCTCGCGGTGGCGGGACCCATGCACAGGACGATGACCTCGCCGCCATGCTTCTCCTGCTGGCGCAGCCCCTCTTCGATGGTGTACTCGTCGAATGGGTTGATGATCGCGTCCTCTTTGCGCCGCTCCAGCCGCATGTCTGGGCCGAAGCGTTTCTCCGCCGTGGTGGACGGCGTCTCCTTCATGCACACGACGATCTTCACGATTATTCTCCTCCAGAGATCGGTATGGTGTGTTGCGTGTTCCGCACTCTAGCATAGCATGCGCGCGGCATGGTCTTCAGCATGAAGCGCGCTGAGGCTGACTCCGTCAGCGGAAGTGGTGTAATGGTCTGGCAGGGCAATCCGAGCAGGAAACGAGCTGGCGCTCATGTGGCTAACAAGTAGGGTGAACGCCGTTGTTCCCCATGAAGACCGTTGAATACAGGCCAAAGGCATTGTAGACGGCGCTCACACGCCATGTCAATCCGCAACCGGCTAACAGCAGGTAAGGCGCTACGAAACAAGACGGAGCCCCTTGCGGTTGCACACGCCCTGAACCTATAGTGAAGCGATGGAGAAGGATGCTCCCAAGAGTATGACAACGCGCATTTCAAGGAGGAAGCGAGATGAAGGCCGTCGTGTTTCATGGGCTGGGCGATATCCGCCTTGAAGATGTCGCCGATCCGCGCATTCAGGAGCCGACCGACGCCATCGTGCGCATCACCGCCAGCGCGATCTGCGGCACCGATCTGCATCTCGTCCGCGGGACCGTGCCAGGTGTGCAGCCGGGAACGATCCTTGGACATGAGGGTGTGGGCGTCGTCGATCAGGTGGGCCAGGATGTGCGCAATTTAGCCATTGGCGACCGCGTCATCATCCCATCCACCATCGCCTGCGGCTACTGCTCGTACTGCCGCGCAGGCTACTACGCGCAGTGCGACAACGCCAACCCCGGCGGGCCGTTGGCTGGCACAGCGTTCTATGGTGGACCCGCCGAGGCAGGTGGCTTCAACGGGTTGCAAGCTGAGTTGGCGCGCATTCCCTTCGCAGCGGTCAACCTCGTCAAGATTCCCGAGACTGTGACTGACGATCAGGCCCTGCTGCTCTCCGACATCCTCCCAACTGCCTACTTCGGAGCCGAGATGGCTCATATCAAGCCAGGGCGCACCGTCGCCGTCTTTGGCTGCGGCCCAGTAGGGCAGTTCGTCATTACCTGCGCGCTTTACATGGGCGCTGGACGTGTCTTCGCCGTGGACGCGATCGACGCGCGGTTGGATATGGCGCAAGCGCAGGGCGCGGAGGCCGTGAACTTCTCGCATGAGGACCCAGTGGCGACGATCAGGAAGCTGACCGGTGGAATCGGCGTGGACTGCGCGATTGACGCGGTGGGCGTGGACGCCTATACCGCGCATGAAGGTCCCGCCGCCAAACAGGCTAAGGCGCGGGCAAAGGACTTCGCGGAAGAGGTGCGGAAGATCGCGCCGCAGACCGCCGCGAAGGATGGCCAGAAGAACGGCCATTGGCAGCCCGGCGACGCGCCCTCACAGGCGCTGGACTGGGCCGTGCAGGCGCTGGCCAAGGCGGGCACGCTCTCGGTCATCGGCGTGTATCCGCAGACGGATCAGTTCTTTCCCATCGGCATGGCGATGAACAAGAACCTGACGGTGCGCATGGGGAACTGCAACCATCGCAGGTACATTCCACATTTGCTGAACGTGATTGAGTCAGGCACTATCGATCCGGCGCGCATCCTGACGCAGTTAGAGCCGATGACCTCGGCGGTCGCGGCGTACGAGGCGTTCGACCAGCGGCGCGCGGGCTGGATGAAGGTCGAGCTGATGCCGATGAGCGACATCGCCGCGCAGGACAACATCGTTTCGCGAAACGAGGCGCCAACCGAGATCCGGCCGACCTAAGAAGTTTAGCCGTACCGATCTTCCGCTAGGCCGGCTTCTGCCATCCTCATGCAACCATGAAGCGCTGTCTCGTGTTGACCTCTGCGAAGCTGGCAGAGAAGGATGTGAATTCCGTTTGCGCATGACAGGAGTTTGAGCGTGACACACGAGCAGGTAGCGCAGTGGCTCGCCGCCTACAGCAAAGCATGGGAAACCTATGATCCGCAGGCCATCGGCGATCTTTTCAGCGCCGACGCCGCCTACTACTATCACCCCTACGACGAGCCGACGCGCGGACGCGAGGCCATCGTCGCGTCGTGGCTGGAGAATACCGACCCGAAGGGGCGCTACGCAGGCGAGTACCATCCGGTGGTCGTGGAAGGCAATCGCGCGGCGGCGCAGGGACAGAGCCGTTACTTCACCGAGGACGGCAACACGCTGGAGCGCGAGTATAGCAACCTCTTCCTGCTGACCTTCGACGACGATGGGCGCTGCTCCGAGTTCTGCGAGTGGTACTCCAGGCTGCCCGGCCAGCAAGGCTGAGCCTCGGAGGCTTCAGACCCGCCGCAGACGTGTGGCGCGAATGATACGCAGGATGCGTACCTCGCCCTCCACTCCCGGAGGCAGCGCTTCGCGGGCGCGCGCGATCACGTCGGCGGGGATGAGAGCGCTACTCCAGTGCTCGGCCATGTATTCCAGCCAGGCGTCAACTGAATACAGGTGATACAGATAGGTAAAGGTTACATCACGTTCCCGCGCGACGCGCCCGGCGGCGACCACGGCCTGCACGGCCGCATCCGCTACCTTGAGTGTTCCGAAGCGGTAGGAATCATCAATCTGGCCCACCATCGTCACGTTCTCGCCTCGCCAAACCTGGACCCAGGGGCGCTCTGGCGCCGGGCGGATATCCAGCAGCAGCCCACCGGGGCGCAACGCTGCCCACATCCGCTCCAGAGCGTTCACGACACCCTCGGGATCAATTCAGCAGAGTGACCACGACAACGCCACGACATCGAACGCCGCTGCCGGCAATTGCGCTGCGGTGATGTCCTCTACCTGGAACGTTACTTTGGAACGCAGATGCGCTGGAGTATTGCGCCGCGCCTGCTCGACGGACGCGGCCACTGGGTCCAATCCGAGCACGGAGCGCGTCAGTTCGGCGAAGCGCCAGGTCATCCGCCCATCGCCACAGCCAACATCCAGCACATCCTTGCCCGCAAAGTCGATGAGCTCATGGATGACCCGCGTCTCGGCTTCTTCTGGATCAAGTAGCGCCGTCATGATATCTGACCTATGTGTAGTGACCGTCGCAGTCTCCGGTGGGTTGTTGCGACGAGTATAGCACGCATGCGCGCGACAATGTTCACCTCTCGTATGGGGCTGATTTATTGGTTCTCAGCGACGCCATGACGCCCAGCGCCACCGGCGAAGCGTTGCGCACCTGCGGCTGCGTCCGCTGCCAGCGAGTTCATGCCGTGGCGAAACTCGTTCGCTATCGCCTGCTCGAATGAGAGGTCAGCCTGCTCGTAGGCGGAGAGGCGGTCCTCGCGCAGGCAGACCTGTGGCAACCGCGCAAGCTCGTGGGCCAGTTCCTCGGCGGCCTGACGTGACGTGCCATGTGGCACAACACGATTCGCCAGCCCCATCGCCAGCGCCTCCTCCGCGCCAACCGCGCGTCCCGTGAGAATCAGGTCGAGCGCGCGGCTCAGGCCGATCAGTCGTGGCAGGCGTACCGTCCCACCGTCGATCAGCGGGATGCCCCAGCGCCGGCAGAAGACGCCGAGCGTCGCGTCCTCCTCCATTACGCGCAGATCGCACCAGAGGGCAAGCTCCATTCCACCGGCGACGGCGTAGCCCGCGATCGCGGCAATCACCGGCTTGGTGAGCAACATGCGTGTTGGCCCCATTGGCCCGTCACCTTCAGGCTCCACGCGGTTGAAGTTTCCCGCTGCAAAAGCTTTGAGGTCAGCCCCAGCGCAGAAGTGGCCATGGTCGCCATAGAGCACACCAACCGCCGCGTCAGGATCGGCGTCGAACGCGCGAAACGCCTCGACTAGCTCTTCGGCCGTCGCGCGATCCACCGCATTGCGCGCCTCTGGTCGGTCGAGTATTACCGTCGTCACTGACCCGTCACGCTCAACCATCACCATCATTCACCTCCTGCCATGCCTGCACTGGTCCGCCAGCTATTGCCTGACTAAGCCGGGTCTGCAACTTGGTCGCCATTCGTGCGTCTGAAGCAAAGCCAGTAGCGCCGAACGCTACGATAATCTCTTGCGCTTTAGCAAACTCCCCAAGGGCAATATAGGCGCGCGCCTGAAGTATGCGCATCCCTCGCCAGGTGAAAGCATCCTGGCGAACAGGGCGATCCGGGAGGATATTGATCACAGCAGTCGTGAGCGCGAGCACTCGATCCCAGGAGCCTATGTCAGCGTAGACTTGCGCCAAATGATCTAGAACCTTGGTGTTCGCAGGCTCCAATCGACGGGCGTATTCCGCAGTTTTTAGCGCCTCCTCATAGCATTTCTGCTCGCAGCAGATCCAGCCTTTCTGCACAAGTGTAGGAACGTGATCAGGATGCTCAGCTAGGATTACTGCGATGATCTCCTGCGCGTAATCCAACTCTTCGGCGCGATGGAGCCCGATTGCCAGATCAAGCCGCGCTTCGGTTACCTCTTGCCTAGAGTCAACCGCTCGCACGAACTCCTCGAACGCGTCGTCACTGCCGCCAAACGCATTGCGCCAGTAATACCTTCCATGCTTCTTGGCGCGGATACGAGCGTCACCCGCCAGGATACGTAACGGCAGAACGAGGCCGATGTGCGCTTGCATCCACTCCTCCAGCAGAGCAACCTCCGCTGGATACGTCTCTTGCAAATACGGAATCACGACCGTCTCGACCCAGAGTAGTTGGCGGCTCTCGGCGTACCACTCGGTCTTATGCTTGTCGTCGCCAGTCCAGCGGTCACGTGCCCAGCCCTTCATCCGGTCTTCGTGGTGCGCTATCTCATGAACCAGCGTTGCGAGCATATGGAGGCGCAGATAGAATGCCCAAAGCTCTTCAAGCGGCTTGGCCGAGACAAAGCCATATATCTGAACGCGGCGTGCATCCCAGAAGCACACGCCAAGAATCAGCCCGCAATAGACGCTGGGTAATGTCTCATGCCCGAAACGTCTTACAACGGGATCTTGCTCGTCCCATTCCTCCGCCCGATTACGCTGATACTCCGCGCCAAGACTAAAGGAAATACCGTTCAGGCCATCGAGAACACCTAGCGGCAGCCGTCCCAGCACAGAGCGCAGGTCGGCTTCGGACACTGGATAGCGTGCGAAAGAATTCCTGCGGTCAAAGCTGATCGCAACCTGGTCGGCGGTGACGGGCACGCCAGGAAATGGCACCGGGCCGAGCTGCTGCCGCATCGCCCACTTCATCCTGCGTTTGCGGAGATAGCGCGTTTCGAGGTCGTCGAGCAGCGGCACGCGCCGCTCTCTGTTCGCATAGCGAAAGCGGCGAGCGTGAGCGATAGTTTGCCGTGTCACATGAATGCTGCGAGACATGGTTCTCCTGATGACGTGCTGGCGGATTGCCTCATCATCGGAGACATCATGCGCCAAAACCGTTCGACCGGCAAGAGCGATGACTGAGATAGCGGAGGCGGTTAGACCGCTAAAGCTGTCCTTGACGGGCAGAGGCGCAACGTCATAGACTGAATGCCGACAACTACATATCACACTCCTGGGGAACCAGTACCCGCGCGCAGCGTGCGCAGAGAGCCGGCGACAAGGTGAGAGTCCGGCCACGCGAGCGACGGCGAACCCATCCTCTTCACTTGGCGGCGGCGAGCCGTCCCGGAAGCCCACCGTTATCACAGGGCGCCGCATCCCATCTCTGTGGTGGCGTGCGGGCAGAGTGGGCCAGCATGTTCTCGCACGTTTTCATGCTGGTCAGAAAAGGTGGTACCGCGGGTTCGCGCCCTCGCCCTTTTGCCGGGCGTGGGTGTTTTTGTTTGTCCGCGATTGTTCAGGAGGTACCACCAATGCGCATGTCCCACAGTATGTTTCGGACGCAGAAGCGCGTCGCCGCCGAGGCCGAGCTACCGAGTCACCAGCTCATCCTGCGCGCGGGGTTGGCGCGCCGCGTCTCCAGTGGGATCTACAGTCTGACGCCGCTCGCCGTTCGCGCTGTCCACCACATCGAGACCATCATCCGCGAGGAGATGGACCGCATTGGCGGGCAGGAGGTTCTGCTGCCGTTCGTCCAGCCGGCGGAGTTATGGCAGGAGTCGGAGCGCTACGACGCCATGGGCAGCGACCTCGCCCGACTCAAGGATCGCGCCGAGCATCCGATGGTTCTTGCGTGGACGCATGAGGAGGCCGTCACCGATCTCGCGCGCTCCGTCGTCGAGTCCTATCGCCAGTTACCGCAACTGGTCTATCAAGTCCAGAGCAAGTTTCGCGACGAGCCGCGCCCGCGTGGTGGCCTCGTGCGCCTGCGCGAGTTCCTGATGAAAGACGCCTACAGCTTCCATGCCAGCCAGGAGGATCTCGACGCCTGGTATGAGCGAATCGTTGAGGCGTATCTGGCGATTTACCGGCGACTTGAGCTACCGATCCTCATCGTTGAGGCAGACACTGGGATGATGGGCGGCAAGTCGGCGCACGAGTTCATGTTCCTGGCCGACGGAGGCGAGGACACGCTCGTCGTCTGCCCGACTGGCGACTACGCCGCTAACCAGGAAATCGCCGTCGCGCGTAAGGGCGAGCGATCGCATAAGACAGATGATGAGGCGCTACGCGAGGTTCACACGCCGGGCGCGACGACCATCGCGGCGCTGTGCGTGACGCTGAACTGCGCGCCGGAGGACACACTGAAATCGGTCTTCTATGCCGCTGGCGACGAGCTGATCCTGGCGCTGATTCGCGGCGACCTGGAGGTAAACGAGGTCAAGCTGCGCAACCTGCTCCACCAGGACGTGCGGGCGCTCAGCAGAGAGGAGGCCGCCGCATTTGGTCTCGTCGCCGGTTACGCTGGTCCAGTCGGCCTCAGCGCAAAGGCGCGCATCGTCGTGGACGACAGTGTGCCGGAAGCAGGGGGGCTAATCTCCGGCGCGAATCGCATGGACCATCATCTCGCAGGCGTGACTTATGGCCGCGACTATTCCGCTGAGAAGATTGGCGATATCGCAGTAGCGGCGCCGGGGATGGCCTGCGTGCGCTGCGGGACGCCGCTGGAGGAGCGGCGCGGCATCGAGGCGGCGAATATCTTCAAGCTGGGGACACGCTACAGCGAGACGATGAACGCGCGCTATCTGGACGAGCGCGGCGCCTCGCAGCCGATGGTAATGGGTTGCTATGGCCTGGGTATCACCCGCGCGCTGGCCTGCATTCTGGAGCAGCATCGCGACGCCGACGGCATTGTCTGGCCGCACAGCGTCGCGCCGTTCACCTATCACCTGCTCTCGGCAGGAATGGACGAGGCGATCTGCCAAGCCGCCGAAGCTGTCTACACCTCGCTCGGCGAGCGGGACACCCTCTACGACGACCGCGCGCTCAGCGCTGGCGTCAAGCTCAAGGACGCCGACCTGCTCGGCATGCCGCTACGCATCACCGTCAGTGCGCGCTCGCTCGCGGCTGGCGGCGCGGAGTTGCGCCTCCGCGCAAGCGGTGAGACACGGATTGCTGCGCTCGATGATGCCGCTGGCGCCGCTGAAGATATGCTAGCGAGCCTCAGTAGTTAGGCAGCAGAAGCATGAGACGATGAGGCTTATGCTATTGCCGTCGCGCTATAGTCCAAGGGGAAAGATATTCATGCCCAAAAGGAGCCGAAACGACCATGGAACACTGGATCTGCCAGACCTGTGGCGTGCAGTTCGCCGCCAGCGAGCAGCCTCCTGATACCTGTCCGATCTGCTCTGACGAGCGCCAGTACATCGGCCCCAACGGGCAGCAGTGGACGACGCTCGCCCAGATGCGCCAACAGGGCTACCAGAGCAAATACGTCGAGCATGAGCCTGGTCTGATCGGCGTCGGCGCAACGCCCTCCTTCGCTATCGGCCAGCGGGCGCTGCTGCTGCGCCATCCCGAGGGCAACATCCTCTGGGATTGCCTGACCTACTTCGACGATACAACCGTCGCCGAGATCGAGCGGCTTGGAGGCGTCAGCGCGCTGGCTATCTCGCATCCGCACTACTACTCGACGATGGTGGAGTGGGCCGACCGGTTCGACATGCCGATCTACCTGCATGAGGCCGACCGCCAGTGGCTGATGCGCCCAGACGACCGCATCACCTTCTGGTCAGGCGAGACGCGACCGCTCAAAGATGGCGTGACGCTCATCCATCTCGGCGGCCACTTCGCCGGTGGGACGGTCTTGCACTGGGCGCAAGGCGCGGAGGGCAAGGGCGCGCTGCTCAGCGGCGACATCATTCAGGTGGTGTCAGATCACCGCTGGGTCAGCTTCATGTACAGCTACCCCAACCTGATCCCGCTGCCCGCCGCCGAGGTTGCGCGCATCCGCGACACGGTCAGCCCGTGGAAGTTCGAGCGTATCTACGGCGCCTGGTTCGACCGCATCACGCCTGAGGACGGCCATGCGGCGGTCATACGCTCAGCCGACCGCTACATTCGCGCGCTGAGCGAGCCGCCGCGCTGACCTAGGGCCTACTGTAGAGGCAACGCCGAGAGATAGATAACATGGGGATAGGGCTGCTCTACCAACGCGCATGCCCTACCCAAACGTTTGCGAGACCGCCTGGTTCGCGTCTGCCGCAATCGGTCCAACATCTTCTATATAATGTCGCGCGCACAGCGCCGTGTAGGTCACTTCCGCTTCACCGTCTATGGCTACTTGATCGCCTTCCGCAACGAACCGACCGTTGACCATGCGCGCATTAAAGTGTGCTCGGTGTTCGCAACCGCCGCCATGGCCGCACATCGCAATAGATTCTCTCAGTTCGTTTGCGGCCTCGAGGAGTCTTTGGCTACCGGGAAAGGCGTGTGTTCTGAAGTCCGTGCGCAACCCCCAAGCCATTACAGGAATCGCATGAACGGCTGCCAGCCGCAGCAGTTGGTCCACCTGTCTAGGCTGCAAGAATTGCGCCTCGTCTACCAACACAGCGCTCAGATGCTCCACCGCCGCTTGTCTACACAAAACCTCAGCTTCTATGTCCATGTCCGGCGTCGCAAGGAAGTCCACGCTGCGACGGAGACCAATGCGAGAGACCACCTCCGTATCGCCCTTGGTATCTATCGCTGGCTTCGTAATGAACACCTTGCCGCCATGCTCCTCGAAATTGTACGCGGTCGCCAGCAAATCAGTAGTTTTTTGCGCGCCCATCGTGCCGTGGGTAAAGTAGAGTTTTGCCATGTGACTCCCTGTCATTCTCTTCCGCGCCGATGCGCGCCCGCCAGCGCAGATCATTGAAGATTGCGCATGAAGACTGCGCGCTGGTCGCAACGCTTCTAGGGCGCTTCCTCGCGGATGGGGGCCAGATAGGACGCGAGGAAACCCCGTTCTTCCCCGGTGACATCATTGCGGAGCGGTCAAAACAGCGATCCAATAGTGGCCTGGAAGGAGAATCCTCTAGATTCCTGCCTCACCAGATCCCACCATCTTTCGCCGCCTGCCACTCCGCAACTTTTGCACGTCTACTTAGAGACCAGAGCTATTGAATCACCGTGGCCGTCACTGAGTAGATGGACGGCAGGAAGTCGGCGACCAGCTTCCAGGAGTCGCCGCCATCATTCGTGGCGAAGAGCTGACCAGTATTCGTGCCGACGTAGACACCGCAGGGGTCCTGCTCATCGGCGGTCATACCATGCCGCAGAACGCCCAGCCGCACGCCCTTGCCCGCAGGGAGTCCAGCGCTCAGCGCCTCCCACTGCTCGCCGCCGTCGCGCGTGCGATATACCGTGAACTGGTCGGTGACGTTGTGGCGCCCCTCGCCCTCGACGATCACGAAGACGGTATCGGGATGATGCTTATCCAACGCGATAGGGAAGCCAAACTCGGAGGGCATGTCGCGCTGAATGTCGGTCCAGTCCTCGCCGCCGTTGGTTGTCTTATAGATGCCGCAGTGGTTCTGCTGGTAGAGCGTGTCTGGCTGCGTTGGATGCTGCACGAAGCGGTGGATGCACTGGCCGTATTCGGGATAGATGTCGGGTTGGAAGCCGGCGCGCGTATTCTTGTTGGCGAAGGCCCATGTCTCGCCGCCGTCGTCGGTCCGCATGCACCCGACCGCCGAGATACCGATCCACATACGTTGCGGATTCGAGTAGTCGGGCGCGATGGTGTGCAGGCACAAGCCGCCCGCGCCAGGATTCCAGTGTTCGCGCGTCGGATGGTTCGCCAGCGCCGCGTTCTGTTCCCAGGTCACGCCGCGATCACGGCTGACCCAGAGGCTGGCGGGGTCCACGCCACAGTACACTGTCTCCGGCTCTGAGGCGCGCCCCGGCACGATGGTCCAGATGTTGGCGAGCGACAGCCCGCTCTCCTCGGGGAACTGGATGCCACGCTCCGCGTCCTGCCAGGTCTGGCCGAAGTCGTCGCTATAGCGAATATAGCTGCCAAAGAAGTCGCCGTTCGCCGCCGCATAGAGCCGGGGCGCACCGCGCTGGTCGAGGACGGCGTTGAAGACGCGAAAATTGGGAAACACCTGCTCCTGACACGACCACTCAACGCGGTCGCGCGAGGTCAGGATGAAGAGGCCGCGTTTCGTACCGACGAGCAGGACATGTGTTCCTGGGGCGAATGTAGTTGCGCTGGACATGACATTCCCTTTCACGACTGTGGAGGCGCAGAAATCGCGTTGTTCATCCCCCCGCGACCGAGGGCAGGATGTGGACGACAGCGCTAGGCGGCAGCGGCGTATCGAGCCATTGCAGATAGCGCACGTGCGTCCCGTTGACATAGACGTTGACAAACGGTCGTAGCTCGCCTGTCTCCAGGCAGAGGCTGAAGCGCAGGCCCGGACGCTGCTCGTCGAGCGCTGCAATAATGTCGCGCAGCGTTGCGCCAGATACCTGCGCGCGCAGTTGATCTCCCACGCGCGTGGCCAGCGCCTGTGGCAGCAGCACCGTGACCGTCGTCGTCGCGCTGGCAGTCTCCATCTTGGCGATTCCTCCTCCCGAATGGCGGCGCCTTGTGCTATGCTTAAGCCGCTTGCACTCTATGACCCGCTAGAACATATGAGCAACTGGCTGGTACGATTGGACGGCGCCGGTCCTACTCGCTTGCGAGTGGTATTCTCATCGCCTGCGACGAAAACGGCGCCGACGGGAACTCGCGTATCGCGCAAGCGTCATGATGTGTGTATGGGGAGATGAAACACGGTATAATGGCGCAGGGTTGAGCTAGCGGCGCGCATCCTCATTATGGGAGACCATGTGTGGCGACACAGGAACTAATTGGCCAGCGGCTCGGTCAATACGAGATTCAGGAACTCATCGGCGAAGGCGGCATGGCGCGCGTCTACAAGGCGTTCCAGCCCAACCTCGAGCGCGAGGTCGCCATCAAGGCGCTGCCCACTGAGATTGACGACGTGCGCGATCAGGACCTGGCGCGCCGCTTCTATGACGAAGCAAAGATGGTGGCGCGGCTCTCCCATCCGCATATCGTGCCGGTGCACGACTTCGGCGAGGACAACGGCTGGGCCTACATCGTCATGGAGTTCATCCCCAACGGCACCCTGCGCGAGCGGCTGCGCCACGCTGAGAGCATGGGCGGGCGCATCGCGCTGCCCTGGACGCTGGACGTGATCGAGCAGTCAGCGCAGGCGCTCGACTTCGCGCACAGCCGCGGCGTCATCCACCGCGATGTCAAGCCGGGCAACATGCTGATGCGCACACGCGACTACATGCTGCTGACGGATTTCGGCGTCGCCATGATTCTGGAGTCGAG
>DATAOM010000462.1:0-9976 GCA_036265775.1 Ktedonobacterales bacterium
GATGTTGCAGGTTGGCGAGCGCCACCAGATGCGCTTGCGCTGTGTCGAGATACTGCGAGCGCTGCTGCGGCGACATCTCGCCGCTGATCGGCAGCAAGCGCAGACGATAGGTGCGGCTGTCCGTACCGCGCGCGAGGAAGACGGCGCCAAGCTCATCGGCCTCCAGCGCCTGTTCGAGGCGATATGGTCCTAGCGATGACCCAACAAGCCCGTCGTAGCGTAGTGACCCGGAGATGTGCGCCTGCATACGCCCTGCCCCCTTGAATCCACCCATCCCAGCCGCGGCGCCACTTTTTTGAGGATGTGTCGCGGGAGCTTTAACCCAGCTCTGCTATGCCATATTTCCTACCGCCGCATGATAGCATACCGCAGGAACCTGTCAATGTCGCTGCGACTAGTACGACTAGGGGAACAGCGCCAGATTTCTGACTTGCGGCGCTACGCGGACACGCGTACACTCTAGGTATTATGTCAGTCGCAGTCATTACCGACCTCACCAAGTTCTATGGCGCCGAGTTGATTTTCAGCGGCGTCTCTTTTCGCATTGAAGCGCGCGACCGCATCGGCCTCGTCGGCCCCAATGGCGCAGGCAAGACGACGCTGCTGCGCCTGCTCGCCGGGAGCCTGCAGCCGGATGGTGGCGGCGTTTCGTTCGCCGAGCGCGTCTCGGTTGGCTATCTGCCGCAGGTCGCCGAGTTCACGCCGCATCACACCCTCTTCGAGGAGATGCTGACGGTCTTCGACGCTGTGCGCGGCTGGGAAAACGAGCTCCATGCTCTCGCCGCGCGCCTCTCTGATCCTGACCTGCTTGCGGATGAAGACGCCTATCAAGCCACGCTTGCGCGCTACGCCGATGTACAGGAGCGCTTCGAGCACGCGGGTGGCTACACGCTGGAGCCGCGTGTGCGCCAGGTGCTGGATGGTCTCGGCTTCACGCGTGAGCAGCAGGAGGCCCCAGCGGCGCATCTCAGCGGCGGGCAGCAGACGCGCGCTGCGCTTGGCAAACTGCTTCTGCAACAGCCTGATCTGCTTTTGCTCGACGAGCCGACGAACCACCTCGACCTCGCCGCGCTGGAGTGGCTGGAGGACTATCTGCTCAACTGGCCGGGCGCGCTGATCGTCGTCTCGCACGACCGCTACTTCCTCGACCGCGTCACCACGCGCACTATCGAGATCGCCCACCAGCGCGCCGAGCTGTATCCTGGAGCCTACACGCGCTATGTCGAACTGCGCGCCGAGCGGATGGAGCGCTGGGCGCGCGAGTACGAGGCGCAGCAGGAGCATATCGCACATACCGAGGAGTTCATCCGCCGCTACAAGGCGGGGCAGCGCGCCAAAGAGGCGCGTGGCCGCCAGAAGCAGCTCGACCGCCTGGAGCGCATCGAGCGCCCACCAGTGGAGTCCTCGATCAAGTTCCGTATCGGCGCACAGGTCGAGTCCGGCCAGATCGCGCTGACGACTGACGCTTTGGTTGTCGGCTATGAGGATGGCCGAGGCGCGGGGTTGCGTGTGCGGGTGAGCGATATGCTGGTGCGGCGCGGCGAACGCATCGGACTGATCGGCCCGAACGGCGGCGGCAAGACGACGCTCCTGCGCACCCTGATCGGCCAGATCACGCCGCTCGCCGGGCGCGCCATGCTGGGACACAACGTGCAGATCGGCTACTACGCGCAGACGCATGACGATATGAACCCACAGCGCCTCGTGCTGGATGAGATCCGCGACGCCAGCCATCTGAGCGAGGAGGGCGCGCGCACGTACCTGGGGCGCTTTCTCTTCTTCGGCGACGACGTCTTCAAGCCCATCGGCGCGCTGAGCGGCGGCGAGCGCAGCCGGGTCGCGCTGGCGAAGCTGACCTTGCAGGGGGCCAACTTCCTCGTGCTGGACGAGCCGACCAATCATCTGGATCTGCCCTCGCGTCAGGCGCTGGAGGCGATTCTGGCGCAGTACGATGGCACACTGCTCTTTGTCTCGCACGACCGTTACTTCGTCGATGCGCTGGCGACGACGCTCTGGACGCTCGACAATGGTGTGATCACCTCGCATGTTGGCGGTTACAGCGCGTATCGCACGAAAAAGGCGCAGGCCGAGGCGCGCGCCGCTCAGCAGACAAAGGCAGGTCAGACTCAGTCCGCACGCAATACACAGCGACAAGGCGTTGGGGCGGCTGCGGATGCGCCTTCACGGTCGCTGGAAGACGTGGAGCGCGAGATCGCGCAACTAGAGCAGCGGCTGAAGGAGATTGAGGGCGCGCTGGAAGAAGCAAGTGTAGCGACCGACCTCGAACGCATCACAGCGCTCGGCGCGGAATATGAGGAGACGCGCGCGGCGCTCGACACGCTCTACGAGACATGGCAAGATATGGCGAGTTGATTCCTCAACATGGAGGCGTCTCCAACGCGCATTCCTGTAGTGAAGTGAGCGCATCATGCCATATATCCTTGGCCTGACCGGCAACATCGCCAGCGGCAAGACGACGGTCGGGCTGCTCCTGCTGGAGCTTGGCGCCGCCGTGTACATCGACGCCGACACTGTCGTCCACGAACTGTACCTGCCGGGGCAGCCGCTCGTCGCGGAACTAGCGCAGGAGTTTGGGCCAGACATTGTCGACGCCGAGGGTGGAGTTGACCGCAAGGCGCTCGGCGATCTCGTCTTCGGCGATCCTGCGCGGCTGCGACGGCTGGAACAGATCGTGCATCCACGGGTCTTCTCGGCGTTGAGCGGACGCATGCGCGACATCCCAGAAGAGGGCGTCGGCGTCCTGGACGCGGTGAAACTAGTCGAGTCGGGCTATGGCTCGCTCTGCCATGGACTCTGGATCGTCACCTGCCCGCCGCAGATACAGCTTGAGCGGCTGACGACGACGCGCGGGATGAGCGAGGCCGAGGCGCGCGCCCGGCTCGCGGCGCAGCCGCCGATAGAGCCGAAGCTGAGTCTTGCCAGCGCCGTGATCGATAACAGCGGCTCGCTCGACGACCTACGCCGGCAGGTGACCGCCGCCTGGAACGCCTTCCTGGCTTCGCTGCCACACGGCTGAAGACGCCAGGGAGGCGGAAGATGACGCGGCGCACCAAGATCGTCTGCACGCTCGGCCCAGCCAGCAATTCCGACGCGACCATCGAGGCGCTGCTGCTCGCCGGAATGGATGTCGCGCGGCTCAACTTTTCGCACGGGACTCAGAAGGCGCACTCCGCGATGCTCGTCCGGCTGCGCGCCGCCGCCGAGCGTTTGGGGCGTCCGCTAGCGATCTTGCAGGATCTGCAGGGGCCGAAGATTCGCACCGGCGCGCTGGCGGGTGGGAAACCGGTCACATTGCGTGACGGGCAGCGCTTCACGATTAGCACGCGACCAATCGAAGGCACAGCCGAGGGCGTCTCGACCACCTATGCTGCGTTTCCGCTGGACGTGAAGTCAGGCGATCGCATCCTGCTCTCGGATGGCGCGATCGAGCTGCGTGCGCTGGAGATCAACGGGCAGGATACGATCACCGAAGTCGTTCACGGTGGCGTCCTGGCCGAACACCAGGGCATCAACCTGCCAGGCGTGGCGGTCAGCGCGCCCGCGCTCACGCCAAAAGATCGCGACGACCTCGCCTTCGGCGTGCGGCAGGGAGTGGACTACATCGCGCTGAGCTTCGTGCGCAAGCCGGAGGATCTCGAGGAGGCGAAACGGCTCGTGGCCGAGCAGACGCCCAAGGGCGCGCAGCCTATTCCGGTCATTGCCAAACTGGAGAAGTCGGAGGCCATCGAGCGGCTGGACGAGATATTAGCGGGGTCGGATGGCGTGATGGTGGCGCGTGGTGATCTAGGCGTCGAAATGCCGCTGGAGCAGGTCCCGCTCATCCAGAAGCGCGTCATCAAGGCGGCGAACGCGCGTGGTATCCCCGTCATCACCGCGACGCAGATGCTCGAATCGATGATCTCGCATGTGCGCCCAACGCGCGCCGAGGCTAGCGACGTCGCCAACGCGATCCTCGATGGGACCGACGCGGTGATGCTCAGCGGCGAGACAGCGGTGGGCGCGTACCCAGTCGAGGTCGTGCGCGTGATGCGCCGCATCACCGAGACGGCGGACACGGCCTGCGAGCCTGGCCCTGTGGACGCTGTTCATTTCCGCTCGCACGCGCATGCGGTAGCCAGCGCGGCGCATATCCTGGCGCAGACGGCGCGTGCGAGCATGATCGTCGTGCTGACGCGCTCCGGCCTCTCGGCGCGGCTGATCTCGAAGGAGCGGCCATCAGTCCCAATCCTGGCCTTCACGCCGAGTGAGGAGGTCTATCGACGGTTGAACTTGTGGTAGGGCGTGGCGCCACATCGCGGCGCGCTGCAGGGGACGATGGACGAGAAGATCGCCTGGGTGGACGCGTATCTGCGCGGAGAGGGGCTGGCAGCGCCAGGCGAGGAGATCGTCATCATGGGCGGGATGCGCGCGAAGGGGGCGGCGCGCACGAATTTCGTCAAGTTACATCGCATCGGCGAAGCGGGGGACTAGCGGGCAGGCACAGCCTCATAATCCGAGCGGCGGGTGACGCCGATGGCCTCGCGGGCGATGCCGATGGCGGCGAAGATGGCGATGGCCTCGACGAGGATGAACATCGTGATCCAGAGCCAGAGCAGGTAGGGTGACGAACCGAGCGTATTATAGGCGATCATGATGATGAGGATGGCTGGAACCAGCGGGAGCGAGAGCGCCATCAGAATGACGAGCGCGGTCGAGAGCGAGCGGAGCGTTGGCTGCGCATAATTCTTTGGCGCGCGATACTTCTGCCCCGGTCCCGCCTTGGGAATTTTCACGAAGACCTTTTCCGGCGCTGCGGATGAGTCGGTAGATGTGGCGGTCGGTGGAGTTGTGTTCGCGCTCATAAGACGATCATCCTCGTGTGCGTTCTTCGTCGCCGAAGCTGCGCTGTTTTTGCGCGATCAGGCGCATACCCTCAATTAAACAGTGTAGGCCGCGCGTCCTCCATCGTCAAGTCTCACAGCCGGCGCCTATTTCCTTACAGGTGGTCACCTACTACACCAGTAGAGGCAAATGTCAACGCGATTGTACGTCGCTCTCAACCGCCTCGCTCGCTCGTCTGTACTATCGTAGGGACAGGAGCGGTGGGGGGAGGTGGCGATATGGGGACGAGCATCGGCGCGGAATCGAAAACAGTAACAAAGACGGCGACATGGCGATTGCCTGCCTGGTGGCCTGCCTGGTGGCCGGCGCGTTCCTGGTGGTGGCCGGAGAGCGGCGCGCGTAGCCCTATCCCTGCGCTGGACGGCGTTCGCACGCTGGCCGTGCTGCTGGTGATGTTCTTCCACGCCTGGTGGGTCATGCCGGAGCGCAGCGCGCTCGGTGTGGGCGCGACCGACCAGCCGATCTACTACCTCTGGACCGGCGTCCATCTGTTTTTTGTCCTCAGCGGCTTCCTTCTCTTCCTGCCCTACGCCCGCTGGATTCAGGCTGGCCGTGACCGCCCTTCGGCGCTCCTCTTCTATAAGCGGCGCTTCCTGCGCATTGTCCCCGCGTACTGGGCCAGCCTTGTGATCCTTACGCTCGCCGGACCCAAGACGGGAGGCTCCTTCCTCGATACGCTGGCCCACGCGGTCTTTCTCCAGAACCTCTCGGAGAAGACTGTCTACTCGATCAATGGCGTCTTCTGGACGATGGCGGTGGAGGTTCAGTTCTATGCTGTCCTGCCATTGCTCGCTTTGGCGCTCTACCTGCTTGCGCGCCGTGTAAAGATGTGGCCTGCGCTTGCAGTCTTCGTTGCAGCGCTCGTCCTGATCTCGGCGGCGACTGTCTGGCTCCAATCCGTGCCGAGGCTCGCGGCGAACTCCTTGATCTATAATGTTGCGCTCCGTCCAGAGGCGCTAACCTACTGGATCAACATCTTTGGCTTCGGCATCGCGTGCTCCATGATCTACGTAGCGATTCAGCGCAACGACCAGATCCTTTCCTTCTTCAAAGACCGATGGAGCAAATGGAGTGTTGAGCGCGTCGCCACCTGGGGATTCGCGCTGGCGGCGCTGTTCTGGCTTGCGCTCACTTTCATACCTGCCCTGCATCCGACGCCATGGAACGACATTGGCTTCGGACTGACCTATGCGCTCGCGTTATTGGGCATCCTTCTGGGCCGCCAGCTCATTCGCCGTCCATTCGAGTGGCGTCCGGTGCGCTTTGTCGGCCTGATCTCCTATAGCCTCTACATCTGGCATCTCGTCATCATGCGCCTGGCCGAGCCGCTTCTGCTGGCAATCAACGCGACGCCACGGGTCGGCGTCGGATTTCTGATCGAGTGCATCGTTGGCATCCCGGTCGCGTATGCGTCCTACATGCTCTTCGAGCGCTCCTTCATCGCCGCGCGCCGTCGCGCACATGGCACAGTGAACGCGCCACAGGCCTGATCCGGGCGCGCCACGTCTGCTCGCGGTGTGCGACTGTGGTTGCAAGAAGGTCTGTCGTAACCTGCGCGCACGGCAACCAAAAAGGCTGGGCATAATGGGTCAGGACACGCGCCACTTGACTTGCGATGGGCGTACCCCGGTGCTATACTGGCCGCGCAGTCCCGCGCAGGAATTGAGCGTCTCATGGCCACGGAAGACAACATGGCGCATCTTGAAGCCGAACGAGCGGCCCGCGCTGGCCAGAATGGCGAGAGCGCCGTCGAGACGGAGACGGCGGACCTGGCCGGTATCGCCCAGAGTGATAGTCTGCGCCTCTATTTGCGCGAGATTTCCCGCATTCCCCTGCTCTCCGCCGCGCGCGAAGTTGAGCTAGCTAAGGCTATCGAACGCGGCGACCGCGCCGCGCGCAACGCGCTCATCGAGGCGAACCTGCGTCTGGTCGTCAGTATCGCCAAGCGCTATGTCGGCCAGGGGATGTCGCTCGAAGACCTGATCGGCGAGGGCAACATCGGCCTCATCCGCGCAGTGACCAAGTTTGACGCAAGCAAGGGGTTCCGCTTCTCGACCTACGCCACCTGGTGGATTAAGCAGGCGATTACACGCTCGATCCTCGAAGGCGTACGTGCGGTGCGTCTGCCGGTCTACATCATGGAAGAGGTCATGCGGGTCAAGCGCATGACACGGCATCTGTATCAGGAAGTGGGACGCGAGCCGACCCCCGCGCAGATCGGCGAAGCGCTGGGAGTCAGCGGGGATCGCGTTGGCGAGTTGATGGTTTGGGCGGAGAAGATCTTCTCGCTGGATGCGCCGCTCTCCGACGAGGAAGAAAATACGCTCGGCGACATCATCGAGGACCAGGCGACGCAGGACCCCTCCGATCTGACCGCGCGCTCACTCCTGCGCCAGGAGGTCATGCGCGCGCTGGATAGTCTGACTGTGCGCGAGCGCCAGGTCATCGCGCTGCGCTTTGGTCTCTACGACGATCAGGATCATACGCTCGAAGAGGTGGGCCGTGAACTCAAAGTGACCCGCGAGCGTGTCCGCCAGATCGAAGAGCGCGCCATCCGCAAGTTGCGCCATCCGCAATCCAGCCGTTTCCTCCGCGAATATCTTGCCTGAATGACGCCCCTTTCCTCAGCTTCATTTCGCCGTTTCCTCATCGCATAGGTCCGCGTTAGGCGGTATGATGACCCTGTATTGATGTGTTACGCGCTCCGCTTACTAGGGGAGAGGCGTCTATGGCGAGCGATCTGGCGCAGCTTGGGCGGGTCGGCGTGATCGGCGCGGGAGCCGTGGGTTCAGCGATTGCGCGGGCGCTGTCGGCTCGTGGGGCGCGGGTCGCATCAGTGGCCTCACGCACCGCAACGCATGCAGAGGCCCTCGCGGCGGCGCTCTCGGATGGCGTGAGCGTTGCCTCGGCGGATGCAGTGGCAGCAGCAAGCGATATAGTGCTTGTCGCCGTCCCCGACGACGCCATCACACAGGTCGCGGCAGAGACCCACTGGCGCGCGGGTCAGCTCGTACTTCATTTGAGTGGAGCGCAAGGCGCAGATGCCCTCGTGGCTGCTAGAGCGCAGGGAGCGCGCGTCGCCGCGCTGCATCCGCTGATGACCTTCCCACGCTCGGCAGAATCGCCCACCACAGAGGCCATTTTGCGACGGCTCGCGGGCTGCGCCTGGGCCTTCGAGGCAGATGATGAGGCGAGCGTAGACCGGTTGACTGCCATCATCGCAGCGTTGGATGGGCGCGCCATCAGGCTGACCGCCGCCGACCGCGCGCCGTACCACCTGGCCGCCGTGCTCGCCTCGAACTATGTCGTGACGCTGCTGGCGGCGGCGGCGCAGCTGTGGGGAACGTTTGGCGCACGACCTGAGACGGCCCTTGAAGCGCTGCTCCCATTGACGCGAGCGGCTGTCGAGCAACTGGAGACGGTGGGCTTGCCGGATGCGCTCACTGGCCCCATTGCGCGTGGCGATCTCGGCACCGTGCGGACACATCTCGACTGGCTGACGGCGCGCACTGCCTCGATCCCTGATCTATTGCGGCTGCGCGACGCCTACATCGCGCTCGCGCGGCTGACCATTCCCGTCGCACAGCAGAAAGGCTCGCTCTCGCCGGAGGCTGCCGAGACGCTCACACGCCTTTTGAGCGACGTTGCGGCGTATCCGCTTGCTCCGCCAGACGCGAAACGTGGTGGCGCGCTCTGACACGATCCAGGTGAGCGTTAACGCATGTCTCGCCCTCTGCTTGTGTAAATCTCCGGCCAGATAAATTCAGCTTTCAGCGGCGACCAGAATGGAGTATACTAGTCCCTATGGAACCTATGATCGAATAGGTGTAGGGCGTCGTAGCCATGGGGCGGAAAACGGAACAAGTCCGCAGGGGAGGCTGTGATGCAGGGGGAGACCGACGAGACCACGAATGATGTAGCGCAGACCGCAGAGGGCAATGCGGACGAGATTGCGCCTGCGACTGATGGCGTTGTAGGAACGCCGCAGGCAGTGGAAGCGCCAAGTTCAACTTCACCGAACACGGCCACTCAGGTGGCGGCGCCGAGCGCGACGCCAGCGCCAGGAGCCAAACGATCGCTGATGGACAGTCGGCTGTGGATCATCCTTGGCCTGCTACTCCTCTTCTTTCTGCTGCTGCCGCTGGTCGGCGCGGCGGCTGGGAGCAGTCGCACGCTGACCGCCGCGCAAGATGAGATGGTCAGCCTGGTGCAGAAGGTCAACCCATCCGTCGTGCAGGTTCAGGCCAGAGGGGCTGTGCGCGGTGGAATCGGCTCGGGCGAGATCTTTACCTCCGACGGCTATATCGTCACCAACAGCCATGTCGTGCATGGCTTCTCTGACTACACGGTCCTGCTCGCCGACAATCGCACCATTCCCGCTCGCCTCGTCGCCGATGTGGTCGAGGAGGACCTGGCGGTGCTCAAGATCAGCGCCAACAACCTCACGCCAATTGCGATTGGGGACTCCAGCAAGGTGCAGGTAGGCGATTTCGCCTTGGCGCTGGGCAGTCCGTTGGGACTAGAGCAGTCGGCCACCACCGGCATCATCAGCGCACTTAACCGCAGTGGCACTGAGATCACCAGTCAGGGACCGGTGACGCTGCGGGGGATGCTGCAGACGAGCGCGCCGATCAATCCGGGCAACAGTGGCGGCGCGTTGGTCAACGCGCAAGGGGAACTGATCGGCATTCCCACACTGGCGGCGGTGGATACGAGCACGGGGGCGGCGGCCAACGGCATTGGCTTTGCCATCTCCTCCAACCATGCCCAGGAAGTTCTGGCGCGGTACGAGCGCTAAGCGCGCTCTCGCGATATAGCGGCGGAGGCGGCGTACATCCTGTGCGTCGCCAGGTGTTCGGGATTCATCAGGAGGCGCTGCGATGTTCTTCCAAACCGTGTTGGTCTCGTTGCTGTTGATCCTCTTGGGGCTGGCGATGACCTTCGCTGGCTACCGCTTCTTCGTGATCCTGCTGCCAATCTGGGGCTTTTTCGCCGGCTTCCAGTTTGGCGCCACGATCTTCACGAACATCTTTGGGGAGGGCTTCCTCAGAACGGTGCTCAGTTGGGTGGTGGG